>JAIXVM010000212.1 GCA_027482995.1 Hyphomonadaceae bacterium
CGATCAGGTCGGCGTCAGATGTGTTGGCGGGAAGGCCTTTGACCTTCAGGAAGTCGTTGATGGCGGCGCGGGTACGCCCGCCGATATTGCCGTCGATATTGCCGGAGACGATGCCGGCTTCGTCGAGCAGACGCTGGAGGCCCGCGTCACGGGCGCGCTCGAGGGACCATTCCTCGATCTCGCTGAAATTGGTTCGCCAGCTGTCATTGTTGGTAATGTTCACAGGACGAAAGCCTTGCGCCTCAAGGCCCATCGCGGCGCAATCCGGCGGGCTTTCGAGGGAAAAGCCGCCGGTCGGATCGACACAAAGCTCAAGGCGTCCGCCCCATTCGCGGCCGCCGCCCTGGTGGGCGCTGGAGCCGCGGCCGTAGAGGTAGTGGATACCGGGTGTCAGCGGGCCGGGCAGCGCAATATCGCAGGAGCCCGGCGGCAGCTTCGTCCAGCCCTGAACGGAGATCCCGGTGCCCTCGGTGCGCCCGACGGCCGCTTCGATGATGAAGCTCGTCTTGTTGCAGAGTTCCCAGCCGCCGCCTTCGCCCTGCGCACGCGCCGGCAGGGCCAGCGCTGTCGTGGCGGCTATGGCAAGCGCCGCAATTCTAAGAAACCAGCGTTCCAGCGCCATGTTCGGTAAACAGCTCCATGAGCAAGGCGTGCGGCGCACGACCATCGAGAATAACCGCCGCCCCAACGCCATGGATCACGGAATGGGCTGCGGTTTCAAGTTTCGGTATCATGCCACCTGCAGCTGTGCCGTCGGCGATCAGGCCCGGAATGTCGGCGACGCGGATTTCGCGGATCAGGTTTTTCTTCTTGTCGAGCACGCCGGCCACATCTGTCAGCAGCAAGAGGCGGCTCGCACCGAGGGCGGCGGCGACGGCGCCGGCGGCGGTATCTGCGTTGATGTTGTAGCGCGCGCCATCTTCGCCGATGCCGACCGGGGCCACCACGGGGATGAGATCGTCATCGGCGTCGCGCAGGGCTTTCAGTACGGCAATGTCGACATGCTCAGGTTCGCCGACATAGCCGAGATCGACGATGCTCTCGATGTTGCTGTCGGGGTCTTTCTGCGTTTTCGTCGCCTTGCGGGCGCGGATCAGGTTGCCGTCGGCGCCGGACAGGCCCACCGCCTTGCCGCCGGCGGCGTTGATGGCACGCACGATGGATTTGTTGATCGGGCCGGAGAGGACCATCTCGACGACTTCCATTGTTGCGTCATCGGTGACGCGCAGGCCGTCTCGGAACTCCGACTTGATCGCCAGCTTGTCGAGCATCGCGCCAATCTGGGGACCGCCGCCGTGGACCACGACGGGATGGATGCCGAGGAGCTTGAGCAGCACGACATCGCGCGCAAAAGCCTTGGCGAGTTCGGGGTCCACCATCGCGTGGCCGCCATACTTGATCACAATGGTCTGGTTGTCATAGCGCTGCAGGTAAGGCAGCGCCTCGGACAAGGTGCGAGCGGTGAGCAGGGCCTCGGACTGGGCCAGTTTCAGGGCGTCGGTCATGGAGCGGCTGTCTAGTGCGTTTCGCCGGGCCCACGCAATGCCCGATCAGCTCAGCGACCGCATCATGAACACGCTGTGAGGATCCTCGGCATAGTCCCCAAACGGGCCGCAATACGAAAAGCCGTAGGCTTCATAGAGGCGGCGGGCGGGAATGAACGCGCCCATCGACCCGGTTTCGAGATAGAGGGCCGTGTAGCCGCGCTTGCGGGCCTCGGCGAGGATATGCTCGAGCATCCGGCGGCCGAGGCCCCGGCCGCGCTGCACTTCCCGGGTGTGCATCGATTTGATTTCGCCGGTGCCATCGCCAAGATCCTTGAGCCCGCCGCAGCCAAGGAGAGCACCCTCTTCCCGAAGGCTCCAGACGGTCACAGATGGCTGGCGCAGCCCATCGATCGGCAGGAAGTGGCAGCTCTCCGGCGGCGATGCCGCCAGCATGGTGCGAGCGTGAATCGCGATCAGCTCGGCGATTTCAGGACCGGCAAGGTCGTCCGGACGGATTTCGATCATGGCAGTGTCTCCCCTGCCGGGTCGTTTAAGGCGGCTAAAGGAAGCTCGCAATCTCCGCGCGGAGCTCCGGGATGCCCCAGCCCTTCTCTGATGAAGTTTGCAGCACGACGGGGTGGGCAGCGCCGCGTTTCTTGAGCTTGGCGGCCACGGCCGCGGCGGTCTGCTCGACTTCTGCCTTCGGAACCTTGTCCACCTTGGTCAGGATGATCTGATAATTAACGGCGGCGCCGTCGAGCAGGTCCATGATCTCGTTGTCGGTGTCCATCAGGCCGCGCCGCGAATCGACCAGCAGGAATACGCGCCGCAGGCTCGGGCGGCCGCGCAGGTAGGACCGGATGAGTTTCGTCCAGGCGGCGACCTGCGTCTTCGAGACCTGCGCATAGCCGAAGCCCGGAAGGTCCACCAGGAAGAGGCGGCCATCGTTGATGTTGAAGTAGTTCAGCTCGCGCGTCCGGCCCGGCTCCGTCGAAGCGCGGGCGAGCTTGGCGCGCCCGGTGAGGGCATTGATGAGGCTCGACTTGCCGACATTCGAGCGGCCGGCGAAGCACACTTCGACACGGTCCGCAGGCGGAAGACCCTGAAGGTTGACGACACCCATGACGAACTCGGCGTTGCCGGAGAACAGAACCCTGCCCGCTTCGATGAGATCATCAGGATGCGACGGCGCCTCCACGCTTATTCAGCCGGGGCTTTGCGTCCACCGAGATACTTGGCGACGAACTTGCCCACTTCCGTCTCCGCGCCATTGGCCCGCATGATGATGTATTGCTGGATGAATGTCAGGGTGTTCGACCAGACCCAGTAGAGCACAAGGCCGGCAGCAAAACCGCCGAACACGAACATGAAGACGAGCGGCAGCGCCATGATGATGCGCGCCTGCATCTTGTCCGGCGGCGGCGGCGACAGAGACTGCAGCACGGCCATCGTTGCCCCGTAGAGGATAGGCAGGATGCCGATGCCGATGATGACGCCAATGATCGGGACGGCCTTGATGTCGGCTGCGTCCCAGAAGGACAGGAGGCCGAACAGGTTTCCGATCGCGGTCGGATCGGGCGCCGAAAGGTCCTTCATGTACCAGAAGGGTTCGTGGCGCATGTCGAGCGTGACATAGAGCGTCTTGTAAAGCGCGTAGAAGATCGGGATGGTCACGAGGATCGGCAGGCAGCCACCGATCGGGTTGGCACCTCCGTCCTTGTACAGCTTCAGCATTTCCTGCTGGCGGCGCTGCGGGTCATTGGCGAAGCGCTCCGTGATCTCCTTCATCGGCTCCTGAAGCTTCTTGAGCTTCGCCATCGACTTGAAGCTGGCATTGTAGAGCGGCACGAGGGGCAGCTTGACGAGCACGGTGAAGGCAAGGATCGCCCAACCGAACGCGCCGACAATCCCGTGCAGCCAATGCAGGACATAGAAGAAGGGCTTGGTCAGGAAGAAGGCCCAGCCCCAGTCAATCGCGTCTACGAGACGCGGGATCCCGCCGGTCTTCTCATAGGCGCGCAGGATCTCGAATTTCTTGGCGCCGGCGAAGATGCGGTTCTCGACCGTGATGCTTGCGCCGGGCGCGATCTCGACGGCGTTGCCTTCGGTGCGCACTTCCAGAGGGCCACCGCGGGCGAGGCTCGCGCGGTTGACCGAAGCGGTGAAGGGCGTCGCCTGCGCGGGCACGAGCGCGCTCATCCAGTACTTGTCGCTCAGCGCCCACCAGCCACCGGTCGTCGTCGAAAACTTGCCATCCGCCGACTCGCCATCGATCTTCTTCGACGCGAAGAGCGGCTTGTACTTCTTGAGACGCAGCGTGTTGTCCATCACGCCCATGAGGCCCATGTGGGCGAGGCCGTTTTCTTCCTTCGAGACGCCGGGCTCTGTCGCGTTCAGGAACTGCTTGTAATCGCCCTGCCGTTCGATCGAGCCGATGGCACGCAAGCTTTTCGCGGCGCCGGATGTGTTGGTGACAGTGTCGCGGAAGGTGAAGAGGTAGTTTTCGTCTACCGAGACCTGCCGGTCGATGGTGACGCCGCCGGATTCGAGACGAAGAGTGACGGGGCTGGTGGAGCTGAGTGTGCCTTCGCCAACCTGCGCCCACTGAGAATTGCGCCCCGCGACGAGCGTGTTGCCCTCCGCCCAGTAATAGGTCGAGAAGTAACCGAACTCGGATTCCTCCGGACGCAGGAGCCGGATTTCTTCGGCTTTCTCGACCGTGACGAAATATTGCTTCAGCTTCAGATCATCGAGACGGGCGCCGGCAAGACGGATCGAGCCATCCACCGAGGCGGCGTCCAACTTGATCCGGGCGGAGGCGGCGAGCGCCTCCGGCAGCGGCTTGGGACCGGCGGCCTCGGCGGCTGCGGTATCGACTGAAGCTGTCTGCTGCTGGGCGGCCAACTGGGCCTGCTGGGCCTGATACTTCTTCTGCGCCGGCTCCATCACAAGGATCTGATAGAGAAAGACGAACGCAATCATCGCCGCCATGGCGAGCAGGAAATTGCGTTGTTCTTCTTTTTCCATGGATGAAATTCCGCAGGTTTGTGGGCAGGGCGCCGGGTGTGTGCCCGAGGGGCATCAAATGCGCGCGAGGCTTATCAGCGCGCTTTCCATATCGTCAAGCAATCGGCTCCAGCCGACTTCGAGGGTCGCCTCCCGCGCGATGAAGACATAGTCCCATCCGGAGCGCCCGTAGCGGGGAAGCAAGCGCCGGGAGGCTTCGCGCAGGCGGCGTTTCGCCCGGTTGCGCTCGACGGCCCCGCCGATCTTCTTGGTGGCCGTAAACCCTTCCCCGACGTGCAGGCCCGACGCCTCGCCGGCGCGGGCCCGGGCCTGGATCACCACCGACTTACGGCGCTCGGTGATCCCGTCACGGGCAAATGTGAATTCGCGCCGCTTCTTGAGGCGGCGCGTTTCGATGAGTTCCAGGTTTTCGGGGCCGGACATGATCGGCCTCCCGGTCGGCGGCGCTATTCAGCCCGCAAAGGCGAGCAATCAGGCCGTAAGGGTCTTGCGGCCCTTGGCGCGGCGGCGGGCCAGCACCTTGCGGCCGTTCTTGGTGGCCATACGCTCGCGGAAGCCGTGAGTGCGCTTGCGGCGGAGGTTGCTCGGCTGGAAAGTGCGTTTCATCGGACTGCTCTGGGCTTGGATTGGGGCTTGGAATTCGGGAAACGCGGCTGATACAGGCGGGCGCCGGCAAGGTCAAGCCGGGCGAGACGCAGAATTGCACGCGCGCCAAACGCTGCCATCACTGCCTCGTGAGGTGCCGGAGCACCGGGTAGAGGCTAAGTGACCCTCAGGGCTGCCTTGGCCCGGTATGGAGAAACGCCGATGCGCCGCGCCGCTTTCATGGTCCTTGCCCTTGCGGCCACTCTTTACCCCGCTACCGGCGCAGCCGATACACGCCCGAAGCCCGCTGCGGAGACCGCCTTGCCCGCCCAACATGCCGACTGGACCCGCCTCCTGAAAAAGTACGTGAAAGCCGGCAGCGACGGCATCACGCGCGTCGACTATGCGGGCCTGGCCGCGTCAAAGACCGACCGCGCGGCGCTGGACGCCTACATAGCCGGTTTTGCCGAGGCTGACCTTTCCGCCAAGACGGACGCCAACTTCGCGGCCTGGGCCAATCTTTATAATGCGGTCACGGTCCGGCACATCGTGGGGCGCTATCCGGTCAAGTCGATCAAGGATGGCTACCTGACGGGTCCGTGGAAAGAGGTGAAGGTGCGCGCGGGCGGGGCGGAAGTGTCGCTCGACGCGATCGAGCACAAGATCCTGCGCAAGGTCTGGGGCACGCCGGAAGTCCATTATGCCATCAACTGCGCGTCCTACAGCTGCCCGAACCTTCCGGCGAAAGCCTGGGAAGCCGCGAGCCTGAAGAAGGATCTCGACGCGGCGGCGCGCGCCTACATAAATTCTCCTAGAGGCGTGACCGTGACGGCCAAAGGTCTCGTCGCCTCGGAGATCTACAACTGGTTCGAAGCCGATTTCGGCGGATCGAAGGAGGCGGTGATCGCGCACTTCCTCAAGTATGCCGATCCGGCGCTCGCCGAAAAAATCCGCGCCAAGCCGAAGATCGTCCGCTACCAGTATGACTGGTCGCTCAATGATGCGGCGAAGCTGAAAAAGTCCTGATACGATGACCGACACCCCGACCCCTCTCTGGCGCCGTCTGTGGCCCATCGCCCTGATCGTCGCCGCGCTCATCGCCGCCTGGGCCAGCGGGGTGCACCGGTATCTCTCGCTCGAAACCTTACGCGAGCAGCAGGACGCGCTGCGCAGCTTCGTGTCGGCAAACCTCGTGCTGTCTTTCGTCATCTACATGGCCGTCTACGCCGCGGCGACACTACTGATGCTGCCCGGCGCGTTGTGGATCACGATTGCCGGCGGATTCCTGTTCGGCCTGTGGGGTGGTACTGCTGCGACCGTGGTGGGCGCAACACTGGGCGCTAGCCTTCTGTTCTTCGCGGCGAAATCATCCGTGGGCAGCGCATTGCGCGAACGCGCAGGGCCCTTCCTCCAGAAGCTGGAGAAGGGTTTCCAGGAGGACGCCATCTCCTACATGTTTGCGCTTCGCTTCTTGCCGGTCGTCCCCTTCCCGGTCGCGAATATCGCGCCTGCGCTTTTCGGGGCGAAGTATCGCGACTATGCCATCACAACCGCCCTTGGCATCATTCCGGGCGTGATCGCCTACACCTGGATCGGCGCAGGTCTCGGCGCCACGTTTGCGGCAGGCGGAGATCCTGATCTCGCGAGCGTTGCCCGCAACCTGATCCCGGCCTTCATCGCGCTGGGCGTCGTCTCGCTCCTGCCGGTGGCCTACAAGAAGCTCTTTGCGAAGAAGGTGCCTGCCTGATGGCTGATGTCCGTACCCTGAAGGCTGACCTCTGTGTCATCGGCGCGGGCTCGGCGGGCCTATCGGCCGCGGCCGGTGCCGCGATGCTCGGGCTCAAGGTCGTGCTGTTCGAGAAGCACGAGATGGGCGGAGACTGCCTGAACTATGGGTGCGTGCCGTCCAAGGCGCTGCTGTCCGCCGCCAAGGCCGCACATGCGCCGGCGGACTCAGCACAGTTCGGCGTCACACTGGCGCCCGCCCAAGTGGACTGGAACGGCGTCAAGGCACACGTTCGCAAGACGATTGAGACCATCGCGCCCGTCGATAGCCAGGAACGCTTCGAAGGCCTCGGCTGCACCGTCATCCGGGAGGCGGCGCGCTTTGAAGATCCGTCTACGGTCGTTTCGGACTCGGTGCGCGTCAAGGCAAGGCGGATCAT
Organism: Hyphomonadaceae bacterium; assembly: GCA_027482995.1. Classification (GTDB taxonomy): domain Bacteria; phylum Pseudomonadota; class Alphaproteobacteria; order Caulobacterales; family Hyphomonadaceae; genus Hyphomonas. The sequence continues at coordinate 7,265 of JAIXVM010000212.1, forward strand.
CGTCGCCACGGGCAGCCGCGCGTTCATCCCGCCGATCCCGGGCCTTGCAGACCTCCCCTACTTTACCAACGAGACGATCTTCTCTGCGCCGGAACTTCCGCAGCACCTGATCGTGCTCGGCGGTGGGCCGATTGGCCTTGAACTGGCGCAGGCCTTCGTTCGCCTCGGCGCGAAAGTCACCGTCATCGAGATGGGCCGCGCGCTCGCACGCGCCGATGCGGACCATGCGAAGCTGGCCGTCGAGGCCTTGCGCACTGAGGGCGTCACCATCCTTGAAGGCCACAAGGCCGCGCGTGTGTCAGGCGATCCCGGCCGCATCACGGTGCATGCTGAAGGCGCAAATGGCGAGACGGCCATCCAGGGCACACATCTGCTGGTGGCGCTCGGCCGGCGCGCGGTGCTGGACGGGCTGGACCTTGAGAAAGGCCGCGTGGACCATACACCCGCCGGCATCACGGTCAGTGATACGCTCCGCTCAAGGAGCAATCCGCGCGTCTGGGCGCTCGGCGATGCGGCGGGGCGCGAGCAGTTCACGCACATTGCCGGCTGGCACGCGTCGGTCTTCATCCGGCGCGCCTTCTTCAAACAGGGCAGCAAGGCGACGAGCCTGCCCGTACCGTCCGTGACTTACACATCGCCCGAGATCGCCCAGATCGGCCTGACCGAGGCCGAAGCGCGCGCCAAGTTCGGGGACACCGTCAAGACCTCGTCCTTCCCCTTCCACGACAATGACCGCGCGATTGCCGAGGGCAAGACGCTCGGCGGCGCCAAGCTCGTGCTCCACAAGGGCAAGCTCGTCGGCGCTTCGGTGGCCGGGGACGGCGCGGGCGACATCCTGCAACTGGTGTCGGTCGCGATGTCGAACGGACTCAAGCTGACGGCGCTGACGAATTTCATCTCGCCTTATCCGACCCGCGCCGAAGTGGTAAAGCGTGCCGCATCGGCCTATTTCACACCTAGCGTCTTTGGCAAACCGGCCCGCACACTCGTGGGCATCCTGCAGCGGTTCCCCTGATCGAGGCCTTGCCCAGGACGGCATAAAGCGAGGCCCGCCCCGTTTCCCTCCGGCTTGATTTCGCTTAAGTCTCTGCGCGTGAGCGCCGACCCGCCTGCCCCTGATCCACAGCCGCCGGGACTGAGGCGTTTTGCCGACAGCCTCTCGGGCCGTCTGTTCGCGCTGACGCTCGGCGCGATCCTTTTGACCGAGTTTCTGATTTTCATTCCTTCGGTCAGCGGATTGCGAACACAGTGGCTTGAGGAGCGGGTGGCTGCGGCGCGCATCGCGGCACTGGCCTTGGAAGCGGCGCCGATGCGGGAAGTGTCGGCCGAATTGTCGGAATCCCTGTTGATGAAAGCCGAAGTGCTGGCCGTCGCCGAAATTGAAGACGACATGCGCTTTCAGCTGCTCGCCCCGGCCACCCCGATCGAAGGCCCGATGCGATCGATCGATCTGCGCGGGTCGACCATGATGGGGCGGTCGATGGCGGCGATCTTCGAATACTTCGCGCCGGAAGGCGAAATCCTCGTCGTGTCCGCAGTCGGATCCAACGAGGCGCGGATCATCGAGATTGTGGTGCCGCAAGCGCCCATGAAGGCAGCGCTGGCCGCATTCGCGTGGCGGGTCGCGGGATTGTCGCTGATCATCGCGCTGGTGGCGGCCGTCCTCATCTATGCTGTCCTCGACGCGCTGGTGGTGCGGCCAATGAAGCGCGTAACGATCAGCGTGGAACAGTTCAGCCGCGATCCCGGAAGCTGGACGCGGCGCCTGTCTCCTACCAACCGGCGCGACGAGATCGGCCGTGCACAGAACGCGCTTTCGGGGATGGAGGAAGCGGTCGCGGACGCCTTCCGCCAGCGCTCTCACCTTGCCGAGCTGGGCAGCGCGGTCGCCAAGATCAACCACGACCTGCGCAACTCGCTCGCGTCCGCACAGCTTGTATCCGACGTGCTCGCGAAGTCGGAGGACCCCCGCGTCAAGCGCGCCGCGCCGCGTCTCGAACGTGCGCTCGAGCGGGCAATCGACCTGGCCACAGCAACGCTCGACTATGGCAAGGCGGCGCAGCGCCCGCCGAAGCTGCAATCTGTCAGTCTCCGGATGGTTCTGCTCGAAGCGGCCGACGAAGCGTTGAATGGCGGCGCGGCGCAGATGAGCACCGATGTACCGCCAGACTTAGCCTTCCAAAGTGATCCGGACCATCTGCACCGGATTGCCTCCAACCTCCTGCGGAACGCGGCCGAAGCCATGGCACAAGCGGACAGCCCGGAGCGCCGGATCGATATTGCCCTCACTTCCGGCGCGTTGGTATTCCGCGATACGGGTCCGGGCTTGCCCGAGAAGGCGCGCGCGAACCTGTTCAAGCCGTTTGCAGGATCCTCCCGCACGCTTGGAACGGGGCTCGGCCTCGTCATCGCCCATGAGCTGGCGGCAGCGCTCGGCGGCGAGCTGACGCTTCTGGAAACCGGCGAAACGGGCACAGCCTTCCGGCTCGCGCTTCCGGGCCTGCCGGCATGACGCTCTATGCGCCGCCGATGACGGCGATCGAGTTCGTGCACGTCGATGCCGCATTGATCGCGATCAACAAGCCGGCCGGACTTCTGTCCGTACCCGGACGAGGCGAAGACAAGGCAGATTGCGCGGCAGCGCGCGTGCAGGCCGAGTATCCGGATGCACTGACCGTGCACCGGCTCGATATGGCAACGAGCGGGCTCCTGCTGTTTGCGCGCGGAAAGGCCATGCAGCGGGCGCTGTCGGGCCTGTTCGAACGCGGCGAGATCGCGAAGCGCTATATCGCGGACGTCTGGGGCGAACCGGCGCCATCAGTGGGAGAGATCAACCTGCCGCTCGTGACGGACTGGCCGCGCCGCCCGCTTCAGAAAATCGACTGGGACATCGGCAAGCCTAGCGTCACGCGCTACGAAACACTCGCCTCATCCGGCCATACCAGCCGCTTGCATCTGACACCGCTGACAGGACGCTCGCACCAATTGCGCGTGCACCTTGCCGAGATCGGTAATCCCATCCTGGGCGATGAATTCTATGCGCATCCGGAAGCGCTGGCGGCGCGCCCGCGGCTTGCGCTGCATGCTGCGTCCTTGCGGTTCGTGCATCCCGGCACGGGCGATGACCTCGCGCTGGACTCGCCCTGCCCGTTCTAGATTCGCGTTCAGTTCGCGGCGGCAATCTCAAGAAGCAGCGCGTCCATAGCCGGCGTAGCGGGCGCGGCCTCTGCGGCGCGGTCATTGGAGATGACCGAGAAAACAAGCGTCTGCCCGCTTGCCGCGGTCAGAAAGCCGGACAGCGCGTTGACGCCCTGCACCGTACCTGTCTTTGCGAAGATGCGTCCCTCGAGCGGTGTGCCCTTGAAGCGCCGGGCGAGCGACCCCGCCTGCCCGCCGACGGGCAGCGTCGCCCGGAACGCTTCACCCCAGCTCTGGGTCGTCGTCCAGGTTAGGAAGCGTACCGTCGCTTGAGGCGTGACGCGGTTATACGGCGACAGCCCCGAACCATCGAAGAGTTCGATCCCGTTCCGGTCAATGCCCGCTTCGTCCAGCATCGTGTGAACAGCATCAAGACCATCATCGGCGGCCTCTCCACCGGCAGCGCGCGCAACATGGCGCAACAGCACCTCAGCCGACAGATTGTCGCTGTCCCGCGCCGTGTAAATCACTGTTTCGAGCAAGGGGGGCGCTGTGAGCCGCGCCAGCTCCGCATCGGTCATCACATCGCTCCGTAAGCGGACTTTCGCGCCGCCCTCAACCTTCACGCCGCGCGCGCGGAGAAGCCGCACGAGCCTCTCGGCAGCTGTTTGTGCCGGATCAGGCACGCTCAGAAAATAACTGCGCGGCGGCGTGCCCGCTGGAAGACTGCCGGTGATCTGCACTTCGTCGGATCCCGGCCAGCGCAAGACGCTCAGCAGGTTCTCGCTGCCGGGCGCGCTGGTGACCGCTTCGATGCGAAGCTGCAACACGTCGTCGCCCAGTGCCCAAACTGCGGAGACGGGTGCGCCTTCAGCCGCGCCGGGCGAGATCCGCAAACCGGCCGCATTACCATTGACGGTCAAGGCAGAGACAGGCGCGCCGAAATAGAACGGGAGATTGTTCCAGCTCCAGCCGAGGCCGAAGGGTTCATGCGGGAACAGCGTTTCGTCGCCATAGACATCGGTGACACGCGTGATGCCGCGCTGCACGACGGCGTCAGCCAATTCACGTAGGCAATTCGAGACACAGTCTGCAGCGTCACGCACCGTAGGATCACCTGCTCCGGCGAGGCGCAGCGACGGCGGTTTGCCGTCGGCTTCTGGAACAAGGTGCAGGGTCGTGCCGAGCGCAGGTTGGGATTCGCTCAGGCCGGGGAGCAGCCGGAACGCAGCAGCGGCGGTGAACAGTTTCGTGTTCGAGGCCGGGATGAAGCGTTCGTCTGCACGGCTTGCCCGCACCACCTTGCCATCAAGTGTGGCCACCATGACGCCAAGGCGCGAGCCCTCGCCGGACACTTCCAGAGCCTGCGGGGTTTCCGCGGTGGTCTGCGCCTGCGGCGCTGGCGCTGTGGCGCACGCGGTCAGGACCAGACCCAGACTCAAAGCAGCGCCTATTCGCGTCCCGTAAGTCCAAATACGCGAAACGTTCATCGTCAATTCCGTCCTTGTCATGACAATCTCTTCCGAGTGCGCCCTTCATGCGGACGCGCCGAGGCGGGATCATCCGGCCAGTCATGCTTGGGATAGCGTCCGCGCATGTCCTTGGCCATGTCCTTGTAACCGCCGCTCCAGAACCGTCCGATATCCTGCGTGGTGGCCACCGGCTTCTGGCCGGGCGACAGCATTTCGACCGTCACCGGCACGCGGCCAGCGGCAAGCCTCGGGTGTTCCGTCAGTCCGTAGAAAGCCTGCGCCCGGGCTGAAACCAGCGGCGCGCGGGGATCAAGCCAATCCACCCGCGCGGTTTGGCCGGAGGGCAGATCGAGCGTCAGGGGCGCGTGCTGGCGCAGCGCTTCCTGCACCGGCCAGTCGAAAGACTGCACGAGTGCGTCGCGCACGTCTGCGGGCGGCGGAAGCGAAGCGCCCCGGCGACGGAGCATCGGGCGAAGCCAGTCGGCTGCGGTTTCGATCAGCGTGGACTTTGATGGCTCAGGCATCTCGATCAGACCCGCCGCATGCAGAATGCGCAAACGGCTGAGAATCTCTTCGACAGCGTCGTCTGCGCCGATGGCTGCAAAGCCGCTGGCGCGGACCGCTTCCAGCATCGCGTCCGCTGCGGTGTCGGCAGTAGGTTTCGGCAGCGGCGCTTCGGACAGGATGATGGCACCGAGCACTTTCACACGCCGCGCGGTGAACCGGCCCGTCTTCGGATCGAAAGCGGCGCGGTCCTCGCTGACGATCGGCTGGCTCGCCAGCGCCTCTGCCTCGGTCAGCGGCAAGGCCAAGGTGATCCGCGGCTCGCGCGCCGCGCCGCCGAGGTCAGCGACCACGAGCCAGTCGGACTTTGCGAGATTGTCCGTAGCAGGAAGATTCGCCGCCCGGCCGGAGGCGAGAAGGTAGGATCCATCTGATCCGGGCCGCCTGCGCGCCACTTCGCCTGGCCAGGCAGATGAAAGCAGGCGTGCGAGACTGCCGCCGGGCGCCGCGCCGCCGCCCCAGCTGGCGGCCTGCGCCTTGAGGCTGCGGGCGCGCGAGCTGCCATCGGCGCGGAAGCGCTGTAGCCGGTCGCGCAGGTCGCTGGAGTCGCCGCCCATCCCCCGCTCTCCGGCGAGCGCTGCAATCTCGGCGGCGAGCGCCTTTTCGGCAGGTCCAGGCGCGGCTGCTATCAAGGCGGCGAGACGCGGCGCCATTGGCAGACGGGCCATCTCCTTCCCCTTCGGGGTCAAGGCGCCCGAGGCATCCAGCGCGCCGAGCGCGAGCAACTGAGCCTCCGCTGCGCGGTATTTGCCCAAGGGCGGCGGATCGAGCCAGGTCAGCTTCGACGGATCACGTTCGCCCCATTCGGCAAGCGAAAGGACGAGGCCTGACAGGTCGCTCGACAGGATTTCAGGCACGGGCGCGGCGGTCAGGCCGCGCGTTGCCGCTTCGTCCCAGAGCCGGTAGCAAACGCCCGGCGACATGCGGCCAGCCCTGCCCCGGCGCTGGTCCACCGATGCGCGCGAGGCACGGACGGTGGTCAGCCGCGTTCCCAATCCACCGGCTTCGTCCTCGGCGACCCGCGCGAGACCGGAATCGATGACGATACGCACGCCTTCGATGGTCAGCGCGCTCTCGGCAAGATCGGTCGCGAGCACGATCTTGCGTTTGCCCGGCGGCGCGGGCGAGACCGCTGCGTCCTGTTCGGCAGGCGAAAGCGCGCCAAACAGAGGCGCAACCATCACCTCCGGCCCAAGCCCGGCCAGCGCCACCGCCGTGCGATGGATTTCTCGTGCGCCCGGCAGGAAGGCGAGGATCGACCCCTCCGCTTCCCGCAACGCCTGCAGGATCGCCTTCGGCATCCGGTCTTCGATGCGGACATCCGAACGCCCGAGATATCGCGTCTCGACCGGATGCTGCCGGCCCTCGCTCTCGATCACGGGCGCAGCAACTGCTTTTGAAACAGCGCCTGTATCCAGCGTCGCCGACATGATCAGCAGGCGGAGGTCTTCCCGCAGAGCCGTTTGGGATTCCAGAGCGAGCGCCAGGCCAAGATCGGAGTTCAGCCGTCGCTCGTGAAACTCGTCGAAGATGACCGCGCCGACACCGGCAAGTTCCGGATCGTTGAGCATGCGCCGCGTAAACAGGCCGTCGGTGATCACTTCAATACGGGTGGCGGCCGAGACCTTGCGGTCGACGCGCGTTGTCAGGCCGATGGTCTGGCCGAGCCGCTCGCCGAGGCTGCCCGCCATGCGCTCGGCGGCCATGCGCGCGGCGATGCGGCGCGGCTCAAGCATCAGGATGCGGCCCGAAATGACCGGCGCGCCGCCGAGCAGACCGGCCAGCGCAAGCGGCACGCGTGTCGTTTTTCCCACCCCCGGCGGCGCGGCAAGCACCAGCCGGTTATCCCCGCTCAAGGCGCGCAGGATCGAGGGCAACACCTCGTCGATGGGCAGAGTGTCTTGAGTGTCGGGCATCGTGGGTCAGATAGGCCCGCGCGCCCAGCCATGGCAAGCCGGGACTAGGCCGGCGCACCTTCCGCTTGATGCGCGCTCACGGGCGGCGCAACAGCGGCCTGCGCCGGAAGCCAGCAGGTGACTTCCAGCCCGCCGCCATCGACAGACTTCATGCCGACCGTGCCGCCATGCAGGTGAATGAAGTGCTTGACGAGCGCGAGACCGAGACCGGCGCCGCGCTGATCGCCGGACACGAAACTGTCGAAGCTCGTGGCGCGCTTGTCGGCCTCAAGGCCGATGCCATTGTCGCGCACACTGAGCGTGATCATGTCGCCCACACGCTGCGCCGAAACGACGACTTCGCCGCCGGGTTCGGTGAAGCGCAGCGAGTTCGAGACCAGATTGAAGAGAACTTGCTTGATCCGACGCGCGTCGCCGCGGATCGTCCCTAGCTTCCCGACCACGTCGGCGCGAACCGTGACTTCCGTGTCCTCCGCCTTCGAAACGACCATCTCGATGCCATCGGTGATGAGGTCTTCGAGATTGACCATGTCGAGATCAAGATCCATGCGGCCTGCTTCGATCAGGGCGAGATCCAGGATGTTCTCGATCAGCTTGTTGAGGTGGTCGGAGGCGGACAGGATCGCGCGCACATGGTCTGTCTGGCGTTCAGTCAGGGCGCCGTTGCGCTGCGTCTCGAGCAATTCGGCATAGCCGAAGATCGTCGTCAGCGGCGAGCGCAGCTGATAGCTGACATTCCGCACGAATTCCGTCTTGAGGCGGTCAGCCGCTTCAAACGCCTCGGCGCGGTCGCGCAGGGCCGATTCGACGCGCCGTGTTGCCGTTACGTCCGCAAAGGCGATCAGCGTATTTCCGTCCGGGAGCGGATTGGTGATGTAGGTCAGCAGCGAGCCATCCGAACGGCGCATTTCGCCCGTGGTGGGCTGGCGGGCCGCTGCGGACGGATCGGTAATGTGAACCTTGATGGCGTCCCAGATGTCCGCGTCATGGAACAGCGGAACGCACGCCTTGACCACATCGTCATAGTCCGGTGTGTCCTTGAGCAACTCGCTCTGAAGGTCCCAGGCGCGTTCGAAGGCGCGGTTGTGCAGTTTCAGGCGGCCATCGCTGCTGAACACGGCCACCGCTTCATGCAGGTTGTCGAGCGTCGAGCGCTGGGTCTTGATCAGCGCATTGAAGCGGGTCTGCAGATCCAGCTGGTCGGTGATGTCCTTGAACAGCAGCAGAAGCCCGCCCATCGGGTGGCGCTGGCGGGTGACCGACAGCGTTCGGCCATCCGGCAAAGACCACTTGTCTTCCATCACACCGTCGAGGTCGAGATAGTAGGAAATCTCCTCGGCGCGCCATTCCGCATAGTTCGGGCGCCCTGGCAGCTTGCGGCGCTCGCGCAGGCGGTCCAGCAGCTGGCCGTGCGTTGGCCGGTCCAGCAGGAACACTTCTTCCAGGTCCCACATGTCGCGGAAGGCCTTGTTGTAGAAGGTCAGCTTGCGCTCGGCGCTGAAGATGGCGACGGCGTCAGCCACATGGTTCAGCGTTTCATCATGGGCGCGGACGTGGCGGTTCAGTTCTTCGCGGGCGATTTCCTGCATCGTCACATCAAAGGCCATCGCGCCGGCGCCGCCCGAAAGCGGGAATGTCAGTACACGCATCGACCGGCGATCGCCCTTGACCACGATGTGACGCGTCTCGTCATGCTCCTGACCGTCCGAGATCGTCTTGCGCGCCTGCTCGGCCACGGCCTGGTCCAGCATTGTCTGCTCTTCCAGAAGACGTTCGAGATTCGAGACATCGACTGCGGCGAGATAGGCCGGGTTCGCCCATTGCAGGCGGCCCATGCCGGACACGCGCCAGGCCGGAAACGGCGCCTTGCGCAGCATGTCGAGGAAGGCCGTCGGGTCGCGGGCAATGACCTGCCGCGCCTCTTCGAACTTTCCGCGGGCGGAGCTTTCCTCAAGCCCCTTGATGGTGGAGTCCGTGACCCAGACCACAACTCGCGCCCCGGCTGTGCGGCCGTCGGCTTCGAGGAAACGTCCCGAAGGCCCGATGATCGTCAACGAGAACGGATGGCCTTGCTCGCGCAGCTCGCGCAGGCGGATGCGCAGCGTCGTGTCCTGCCCGGCCGAATCGCGTGCTTCAAGATCCGCAATGCCCTCAACGATCCGGACCGTCGGATTGTCGGAGATGGCCGCATCCGTGAAACTGAGCAGACCGGCGAGCGCCACCGAGGAGCCAAACACATCCGGCGGCGTGATCTCGTCGCCCTCGACATCCAGCGCCTCGCCCTGCCAGACAAGGATGATGCCCGGATGCGCGCCAAGGACGGATTTCAACGCGGCATTCTCGGTTTCCCGGTCGCCGGCCAGATCGCGGTATTTCTTGGCCGCGCCGCGGGCACCATCGGACACCCGCAAGGCCCAGAGAAGGGCGCCGAGTGCCAGCATCGCCGTGCCGACCGCCATGATGATGGGCACTTGTTCTGCGTTCATCGGACAGCCGCCTTTGCATGCACGGATCACCGCGCCCAACGAGCGCGACTCGGACAGGTTTATAACGGTTAACGAATGGCGCCGCGAGCGTTAAGGCGCGGTTAATGCGTGTCGGGGCGGGGTCCCGTTCAAGCGGCGTTCAGGCGCTGTATCCGCATGTTGCAAAAGCGCCACACCCGCTTAGGGTAAATGTTGGCAAGCCTGAGGAGATACCGATCCATGCGCCGCGCCCTGCCGACCTTGCTGTTCGCGGCTGCCCTTTTGGCGGCCTCCCCCGTTTTCGCCCAGGCGGAAGGCGACACAGACGATCTGGTGCGCCTGCCCGGTCAGGGACTCGTGAAGCCGGATTCGGCCCCGGCCCAGCGCAATCTGGACCGTTTGGTTCCGAGCGGCGGCCTGTTTGCCAGTTTCGATGCCAACAGCGACGGCCGTATTTCCGCTGAAGAGCTTGCTTCCGGCATGCGCGCCGCCTTCCTGCTCGCCGATGCCAATGCAGACGGTCAGCTCGGCGCACTGGAGCAGCAGGATTGGGCCGCGGATCTGCCGACGCGGGACGATACACTGGCCAACCCGGTGCGGTTCGATCCGAACCTCGACCGTGTTGTCACGTTCGAGGAATTCCAGGCGGTGATCGCCGATCTGGCAACCAATTACCAGGACGACCGAGGCATC
>JAIXVM010000014.1 GCA_027482995.1 Hyphomonadaceae bacterium
GATGACCGGGTAGAGAAGACTAGAGACGATAACGGATCTGGTCGGACCAGAAGCGCTCGAGGCGCGAGATCGTCTTGTTGAGCTGCGAGAGGTCGTCTGCGCGAACACTGGCCGTCGGCTCAAGCGCCGTCGCCTGTTTCTCGAACAGTTTTGCCACGCGTACGCGGACTTTCTTGCCGCGGTCCGTCAGGCGGAGCGTGACTGTACGCTTGTCATCTTCAGAGCGGGTCTGGACGAGATAGCCGCCTTCCTGAAGTTTCTTCACGTTGTACGAGAGGCTCGTGCCCGCAAAGGCGCCGCGGGCGCGGAGCACTGAAGCCGCGGCTTCGCCTTCGCCGATCTCATACAGCAGGAGCGCCTGGACGCCGGTCAGCGACCGCTCACCGCCACGCTCGAGATCGTCCTTGACGACGTCGTGCAGACGGCGGTGCGCTTGCTCGAGAAGAGACAGAGACTTGAGGAAAGACTCGCCGATAGAAGTATTCGCAGTTTCCTGCATGTCGATCATCATCATTTTCACCACCACTCAACTTTTGTTGTAGTTTGAGTAGAGTTACATCATGGGGACTAATATTTTGATAAGCACGACAGTGATGCGCAAGATGAGGGTTAATAAAACGGCGTGCGCATTAACCGTTACTGAAGCGTAACGTCTGGATCGCTTCAGGCGAATGTGTCGACTTGCGCGTTACCGCCATACTTGGGGCTCGGGCCATGTTTGTTGGTCTCTCGTCTCGAGTCCAAGCACATGAAGATAAAAAGGATAAGTCCGCCAATATAAGGGGTAATGTTCAGCAAGTAGAGCCAACCGGTCAAATCCCGGTCATGCAAACGGCGCACAGCAATCGCGATACCTGGTATTATACTGTATAGATAGAACAGGACCGTGAAGATGGGTATGAACTCTATCCGATCGGGGTCGGTCGTGCCGTATGCCAGCGCAGTGACAATAGAATCCGGTATCAGCAGCAATAAAAGCGTGATGATCTGAAAAAGAACAAAACCCCAATACTCGGCGCGCCGTGCGCGACCATTGAAATTGAAGTAGTTCTTTGAGAGTGCGCGCAGGAAATATGTGAACAAGCTGTCGCGTCCAGCCGGGGCCAACGGCACCTCATGGCGGGGCCGGATGCCGTCTGGTGGTGTTATGGCTTGGGTCGCCAGCACGTAAATGTCGCGCGCCTCGTCACCGAGCGCAATGAAATCCACCGCCGTGCCGGCAGCGAGCGTTGCACTCTTGTGCACGCGGGCGGTCGTGAAGTGATAGCGATTTCCGTCGTCTCCGAGAATCAGGCCGGTTCCGTCGGAGTCGTCAGGCTTGAGAACCTCGCCGCGCATTCTGACGGGTTACTCGGCCGCGCCGAACGTGAGTTCATCCGGCCCGAGCGGCTCGAAGTAGTGGGCGACGTCTACATCTTGCACATCTTCGAGCCGGGCGGGTTTCCACACGGGTGCATTGTCCTTGTCGATGATCACGGCGCGCACGCCTTCAAGGAAATCCGCGCTCTGCACCTTGCGCCAGCCGATGCGAAATTCCATTCGCATATTGTCTTGGAACGTCTCAGCGGCGCGGCCCTCCCGGAGTTGGCGCAGCGCCAACTTGACGGTCTCCGGGCTTTTGGCGCGCAGCGTTGCCGCTTCGGTGCGCGCCCAGTCCGTGTTTTCGGCCTCCAGCGCGGCGAGAATGTCTTCAGCCGCGTCGAAGCCAAAACAGCGATCGATCTCTTCGCGGTGCGGCTCAAAGCTGGCCTTGAGCACGGCATGCGTCAGGCGGGACAGGATCTCGTTCAGCAAGTCGGCGGCCCCCGCGGAGAAATCCGCCTCGACGATCTGGCTCATCAGCGCAGGTACGAGTTCGGAGGGTAGGTAATGTGTGGCCACGCGCGCGGCGGCGACGTCAGCACCCTTGAGGCGCGCGCCGGTGAGTGCGAGCCAGGTGCCCAGCTCCCCGCCGAGCCGAGGCAGAAACCAACCCCCACCGACATCCGGGAACAGGCCAATGCCGGTCTCGGGCATCGCGAATACGGTGCGCTCCGTCGCCACGCGGTGAGAACCGTGCACGGACAAACCGACGCCGCCGCCCATGGTGACCCCATCGATGATCGACAGGATGGGTTTCGGGAAAGCTTCCAGGGCGGCGTTCATCCGATATTCGGTGCGGAAGAAATCCCGTGCCTCTGCCGCGTCTCCCGCACCGCTTTCGGCCAGCATGCGGATATCCCCGCCAGCGCAGAAGCCCCGCGTGCCGTCCTGATGGTCAATCAAGAGGAGGTGGATGGATGGGTCTGCCGCCCATTCCGTTACTGCTGCCAGGATGTCCGCGCACATCGGCGTGTTGAGCGCGTGCAGGGCGGCGGGCCGCGTCAGTGTGATCCGGCCAAGTCCGCCCTGTTGGCGTATCGACACATCTGGGTTCATGGGCATCGGGCGTCCTTCAAACTGTAAAGCTGGGGTAAATGCCGTGTTCCCAAATTGAGACAAGCGGTTTTGCCAAGCCTTTACACCTTTGTGGCATAGTCATGTTTGTCCCCACCTGTCCCAGCACCGGATACGCCATGTCCAGCCATTTCCTTCAAGGCCCTCGTCTCGACGTGGCGAAGTTCAACCGGCGCGGTCAACGCATTCGGGTGGATGCTCGGGGCCTGGTCAAGCTTGGCTGGTTCAAGAAGCAAGAGGTCGAAGTTCGCGACGTCTCGCCGGGCGGGGCGCGTCTCAGCCTTCCGGAAGGTGTTCTGCTGCCGGATGAGTTCGAGCTGCGCATTCCGCACTTCAAACACCCGCGCGCCTGCGTGAAGCGTTGGGAGAGCGGTCTCGAGATCGGCGTCGAGTTCAAGCTCGAGTAGTTCTGGTCAGGCCTCGGCGGTCGCCGAGCGCCCCGTCAACATACGCACCAGTGTTGCATCCTTGTCGATCAGGTGATGCTTGATGGCAGCTGCCACGTGCACGGTTATCAGGCCTGCGAGCGCGTAGGCCGTCACCGTGTGCGCGAAACCTGCTGCGGACTTGATCGCTTCATTCTTTTCGAAGGGCGGGATCATGAAGAGTCCGTAGATGTCGATTGGCCGGCCGCCGAAGAGCGAGCCCAAGACGCCCGAGAGCGGCATCACGATGATCGCGGCGAGCAGCGCCCAATGCACCGCTTTTGAAGCCATGACCTGCCAGCTAGGCATCGCCCCTGCGACGGAGCCCGGGAAGCCCTGACTGAGGCGCCAGATCACGCGCCAGGCGACGACGACCAACAAAACGGTACCCGTTGCCTTGTGCAGCGCCATTATGGGGCCGCGCGCCTCGCGCGTCAGACCGCCATATTCGAGGTAAAAACCGACGGCCAGCATACCGAAGAAAGCCAGCGATACGATCCAGTGATTGGCGCGGGAGATGGCGCTGTATGTGCCCGTCTGGGAGTCAGTCATTGTGGCGGTGCTCCTTGCCGGCGAATAGCTCAAGCATGAGCGTATCGGACGGCTTCCGCACAGGCCAGCGCTTATTTGATCGCCGCGATTTCGGAGAGAAGGTCCGCCCAAGCGGCTTCCGCCTCAAGTGTCCACCCGCTACCGGACAGTTCCCGGAACGTGTCACGCATCGCAGCGAACATCACGTCAAACTCCCCGTCGGGAACGCCGTAGCCTTCATGCTGCATCCGGCCCGCTGAAATCAGAAACCGGGAGGTTTCGCTGCCTTTAAGAAGGCCGAAGATGATGTTGAAGCAGGTCTCCAGCATGGAGCCGCGCACCCCTCCATCGCGGTCCATCACGAACAGGCTTTCAAGGTGGGGATAGGCCCCAAAAAGGCGCTGGTAGATCAGCGGAGCGGGATCAGCGCAGGCTTCGCTGGCGCGTTCGAGTGTGTCGAGGATCGCGGCGCTGTTCATGACGCGCTGTTCTCTCATTCAAGAATACTTCCGTCAAAGCTGACGTGGCGGAGCCGATTGCGCGCCCGCGGCGGCAGGCGCAGGATGGCCCAAAATCTGGGAGGAAGAGATGAAATCACTCGAGGGCAAAACAGCATTCGTGACAGGCGCAGCCTCCGGCATCGGCCTCGGCATCGCAACGGCGCTTGCGCAGGCGGGTGTGAAGGTGATGTTGTGCGACATCCAGAAAGACGCGCTCGACAAGGCTGTGGCCGATCTGCGCGCAACCAATGCGGATGTTGCAGGCGTGCTCGCCGATGTGTCGCTCAAGGACAACCTTCAGCACGCGGCCGACGAGACGATTGCCCGGTTTGGCAAGGTGCATATCCTCGTCAACAATGCCGGCGTGGGCGGCGGCGGTGACTACGGTACCTGGACCGAAGGCGGCTGGAACTGGGTGATTGGCGTCAACCTGATGTCGGTGGTCTGGGGCATCGAGATTTTCGGCCCGCTGATCGAAAAGCACGGCGAAGGCGGGCAGATCGTCTCCACGGCCTCGATCGCCGGCATGGTGGCGTTGACCAACCCTGCCTATGACGTGACGAAGTTTGGTGTTGTGGCGCTGTCCGAAGACCTGCGCCCCAAGCTCGCGGCCCGGGGGATCGGCGTTTCGGTTTTGTGTCCGGGGGTTATCCGCACGAATATTGTGGATTCCGGCCGCAACATTCCGGCCCGCTTTGCCGGTCAGGTCCCGACAATGCCGACGGAAGGTCCGGGCACGGAAGTTCTGAAGGCGGTAACTGCTGCCATCGCGAGCGGGATCGACCCGCTCTACGTGGGTGAGCTGGTGCGTGAGGCCATCGAAGGCGACTGGCCGCATATTTTCACCGACCTCCAGTTCGAGCCGCACGTCGATGCGCGATTTGCGACGGTCAAGCAGGGATTTGACCGGATCCGGGACCGCACGCCGCGCTACTGACAGGCCCTGACAAAAAATTTCGTCGCAACCGGGAATCCATCTTTTCCACAGCTTGCCGCCACCTTAAGGTGCGTGGTGATGCGGGGGCTGGTCACTCAGATTTTTGCGGCGGCAGGTCTCGCCGGCGTCGCCGACGCGGCCCCTTGGGTGCGCGACGATGGCGGCTGGTATGCGCGTGCCTTGATCGCCCACGATACGCTGGACGGGGCCGAAGGCTGGCGCGGCGATGCCTATGGTGAGTACGGCCTGAGCGACACATGGACCGTCACTGCCAAGTTTGAGTCTGTAACCTATCCAGACTTCGAGGCCTTCAACCGCGATGCGTATCGCCTGACCCTCCGCCGCAAACTGCTCGACCATGGCAAGTGGACGCTTGGCGCCGAAGCGGGGCCTGTCTACGGCACCACGGCGACCGGCTTTACCGGTTGCAATGGGTTTGGATTCGAGGCGCGGGGAGGTCTCGGCTATTCAAGCCAGAATGACGAAGGACGAAGCTTCTATGCCTTCGCGGACGCCGCGCAGATCTGGCAGGAAGACGGGTGTCAGCGCTCGCGCGCCGAGTTCGGATACGGCTCGGATCTCACGGAACGCATCTTCCTGACCCAGCAGCTCTGGATCGAGGAGGGCAATCAAAGCGCCGATTCCGTGAAGCTCGAAAACCAGGTCGGCGTACATTTCGATAAGGTCGACGTCTCTCTCGGCTACCGTGAGGAACTCGGCGGCCAATTCGAAGAAACCGCTGTGCTGATCGCCGTGGTTGCCCGGCGCTGAGCGCGCTACTCGGCCGCTTCGGGCGGCTCGTAACCCGTCTCGAGCATCAAGTATGCGATTACCGCGAGCCGGTCTTCGGGTTTGCGGACACCCGAAAAGCTCATGCGATTACCCGGAACGAAGCCGCGCGGATTGGCCAGCCACTGATCGAGTTGCTCGGGCGACCAGATGAAGGTTTCTGCTTTCAGGGCCGGGGAATAGTCGAAGTCCGGTGCCGAAGCGACTTGCCGTCCGAAGAGGCCATAGAGGTTCGGGCCGACGAGGTTTCCGCCGCCTTCGGCCGTCACGTGACAGGATTGGCAGAGTTTCCAGGTGCGCCGGCCCGCTGCGTAGTTGGCCGCGTTGTAGGGGGCGGGCAGCGCAGCAAACTCGAGGCCGGGCTCGAGGGGCGCAGTCGAGGTGGTAGGTGGAGGCGCCGCGATTGCGGGCTGAGCCGTCTCCGGCGTAGGAGCTGGCTCTGCACCACACGCCGCAAGCGTGATGGCGCCAAGGCAAACAAGGAAACCAATGCGAAGCAGGCGCATGACCCGGCGATCCCGTATGATGATTTGCGCCTTGTGTGACGCCATCGCCCGGTAAACTCAACCCGCCCCGGGTGCGGCGCCTTGGCGGCTGTGATGCAAGGGTTTGTCCGGCCGGGATCTCGCTGCTATCAAGCTCCAAAGCGCCGATATCCCCAAGGACCCCGACATGACTGACACGACCGCCGCCGGCCTTCCGCCTGCCGAACTGGCCCGCAAGGCCGAAGCCGGTGACATGGACGCGGCGCTGCTGCTTGCGCGGCAACTGCTGGAGGTTGGCAAAGCCGAGGAGAGCTTCAACTGGCTGCTGACGGCAGCGAAGGACGGCCATCCGGTTGCGATCACCGAACTCGGACTACGCCTCATCATCGGGCACGGCGCGCCGCAGGATCCGCCCGCCGGGATCAAGTGGATCGATGTCGCGGTGAAAGCCGGCTTTCCGGAAGCCGTCCGCTGGCGCGCGCTGTTCCTTGCGGCCGGGGTGGCGGGCCCACCGAATTTCGGGGCGGCGCTCAATTTTCTGGAAGCCGCCGCACAGTCCAATGACGGCCCGGCGCAGGCCCAACTGCTCGCGATCCAAGCTAGCGGTATTCGCGATGACGCAACCCTCGCCCAGTTTCTCAATCCACACTCACCGCTGCTGTTCTCGGAATCGCCCTGGGTGGTTGCGGCCGAGAACATCCTGCCGGAAGCGATGTGCCAATGGTGGATCGCGCGGGCTGCTCACCAGCTGGAGAAGGCTCGCGTGCACAATCCTGAGCAGGGCGGCCGGACGCAGGACAGTATCCGCACGAATTCCGGAACGGGCTTCGGTATCCTGCAAACAGATGTCGTCATGCAGCTTGGCCTCGCCCGCATCGCTGCGGCTGTAGGCCGTCCGCGCAGGTGGCAGGAGGCGCCGAATGTACTGCACTACGCCGTCGGCGAGGAATACGGCCTGCACTACGATTTCCTCGATCCGGCCAACCCGCACTTCGCGGATGGTCTCGCGAAATATGGCCAACGGCGCACCACGGCTCTTGTCTATCTCAACATGGATTTCGTGGACGGACAGACCTGGTTCGACGCCATCCAGAAACATGCCCGCACGCCGACCGGTGGGTTGATCGCTTTCGACAATGTGCTCGGCGATGGTTCGCCTGACAAACGCTCCCTGCATGCCGGTCTGCCTGTCAAGGCGGGCGAGAAGTGGCTGCTGTCCGTCTGGATTCGTGACCGGGACCAGCCCATCCTCTGACCGGCAGCGCCGGAGGGGACAGCGGCGCGCCGAGGGGGTAAGGTGGCAGCCTGATGCCTGATTCTGCGCGCCCCCGTCCCGTGATCCTCCGTCTGCCGCCGGAGGTTGTGAACCGCATCGCCGCCGGCGAAGTGGTCGAACGCCCTGCGGCCGCCGTGAAAGAACTCGTCGAGAATGCCCTCGATGCCGGTGCGTCCCAGATTTCAATCGCGATCGAAGACGGTGGACTAAAGCGCATCCTGGTTGAGGATGACGGATGCGGCCTGTCGGGTGATGACCTCGCCGTCGCGCTTGAGAGGCACGCGACGTCGAAACTCGTGCCGGATAACAACGGGCATGTCGATCTGCTCAACATTCACACTATGGGTTTTCGCGGCGAAGCCTTGCCGTCCATTGCGTCGGTCAGTCGTATGCGGATCGTCAGCCGCGCAGCAGGCGAGGCGGCCGCCGAGATTTCTTCCGACGCCGGACGGATCGATGGCCCCAAGCCGGCGGCCTTTACGGGCCGGGGAGACACGGGTACGCGTATTGAAGTCGCCGATCTCTTCCACGCCACGCCGGCGCGCCTCAAGTTCATGCGCGGCGAGCGCGCCGAGGCCTTGGCCGTGACCGACGTGATCAAGCGCCTCGCGATGGCCAACCCGTCGATTGGATTCACGCTTGAGAACAACGGCCGGACGGTTCTTCGCTATGTAGCCGAGACCGCCGATGAGACGGGACGGCTAGCGCGCCTTGGCGCCATCATGGGCCGGGAGTTCAGCGACAACGCCATCGCCATCGACGCCGACCGGGATGGCGCGCGCCTGTCAGGCTTTGCGGGCCTGCCGACGCTCAATCGCGGCAATGCCCAGATGCAGTACCTGTTTGTGAACGGACGGCCCGTGAAGGACCGGATGCTGACCGGCGTGGTCCGCGCCGCCTATCAGGACTTCCTTGCCCGCGACCGGCATCCGATGCTGGCGCTTTTTGTGGACCTTGAATCGGAAGAGGTGGACGTCAACGTACACCCGGCGAAGACGGAAGTGCGCTTCCGGGACGCGGCCAGCATAAGAGGGCTGATGATCGGGGCATTGCGCCACAGCCTCGCCGGGGCGGGCCACCGCGCATCCACCACCGTCGCAGGCTTCGCGCTTGGCAGGGCGCGGCCGGAAGAGGCGCCCACCGGCCTGCTTTGGCAGGCGGCCTATGCTCCGAGCCAGCGGCCTGTGACCTTACTCCGCGGGGTCGCGGAAGCGCCGCGCGACGTTTTTTTGCCGGAGAACGCCCCTGCGGCGCGCTTGGAAGCCGAGCCGCCCACAATGCAACCAAGCGAGTTCCCGCTCGGCGCAGCCCGCGCGCAAGTGCACGAAACCTATATCATTGCTCAGACAGCGGACGGTA
>JAIXVM010000170.1 GCA_027482995.1 Hyphomonadaceae bacterium
GCATTGGTCGTCATGATCAGGATGACGTTGCGGAAGTCGATCTTCTTGCCGTTGTGGTCCGTCAACTGGCCATGGTCCATGACCTGCAGCAGGATATTGTAGATGTCCGGATGGGCCTTTTCGATTTCATCGAGCAACACGACGCAGTGCGGGTGCTGATCGACGCCATCGGTCAGGAGACCACCCTGGTCGAAGCCGACATAGCCCGGCGGCGCGCCGATCAGACGGCTGACCGTGTGGCGTTCCATGTATTCCGACATGTCGAAGCGGAGCATCTCGACACCCATGATGGACGCGAGCTGTTTGGCGACTTCCGTCTTGCCGACGCCGGTCGGGCCCGTGAACAGGTAGGAGCCGATCGGCTTGTTGGGTTCGCGCAGGCCAGCCCGGGCGAGCTTGATCGTTGCCGACAGGGCCACGATGGCTTCGTCTTGGCCGAACACGACACGCTTCAGATCGCTCTCGAGCGATTTCAGCGAGGCCGCATCATCCGACGTGACCTGCTTGGGCGGAATGCGCGCAATCTTGGCGACGACCGCCTCGATATCACGGATGCCGACCTGCTTCTTGCGCTTCGGCGCGGGCAGCAGCCATTGCGCGGCGCCGGCCTCGTCGATCACGTCGATGGCCTTGTCCGGCAGTTTGCGGTCTGTGATGTAACGATCCGACAGCTCGACCGCCGCCTTGATCGCGTCGTTCGTGTACTTGAGGCCGTGGAAGTCCTCGAACTTCGTCTTGAGGCCCGTCAGGATCTTGATCGTGTCGGGCACCGTCGGCTCGACCACATCGATTTTGCGGAACCGGCGGCTCAGCGCGCGGTCCTTCTCGAAGTGCTGCTTGTATTCCTTGAACGTCGTCGAACCCATGCAGCGAAGGCCGCCGGACTGCAGCGCCGGTTTCAGCAGGTTCGAGGCATCCATCGCGCCGCCGCTGGTGGCGCCTGCGCCGATGATCGTGTGGATCTCGTCGATGAACAGGATCGCTTTTTCCTGTTGTTCGAGTTCCTTCATCACCGACTTGAGGCGCTCTTCGAAGTCTCCGCGGTAGCGCGTGCCGGCGAGCAGCGCGCCCATGTCGAGCGACCAGATGATCGCGTCGTCCAGGATTTCCGGCGCTTCACCATCGACGATGCGTTTGGCGAGGCCCTCGGCGATCGCCGTCTTGCCGACGCCGGGGTCGCCCACCAGGATCGGGTTGTTCTTGTTGCGCCGGCAGAGCACCTCGATGCACCGGTTCACTTCCATATCGCGGCCGATCAGGGGATCGATCTTGCCGGCCCGCGCGCGGGCGTTGAGATTCACGCAATACGTGTCGAGCGCTTCATGGCCCTGCTTCACGGGCTCTTCCTCAGTCGAGTCTGCGCCGCGCGGTGTGGTCGGGCGCGACATTCCGGGTTGTTTGGCCACCCCGTGGGAGATGTAATTGACCGCATCATAGCGCGTCATGTCCTGTTCCTGGAGGAAATAGGCAGCATGGCTCTCGCGCTCGGAGAAGATCGACACGAGCACGTTGGCGCCCGTCACTTCCTCGCGGCCCGAGCTTTCGACATGCAGGATCGCGCGCTGGACGACGCGCTGGAAAGCGGCCGTCGGCTGAACCCGGCCATCGCTGCCATCGACGATGAGGCTTGAAAGCTCCTCGTCGATATAGCGCGTCAGGTCCGTGCGCAGCTCGTCGATGTTGACCTTGCAGGCGCCCATCACGTCACGCGCATGCTCGTCTTCAGTCAGAGCCAGCAGCAAGTGCTCGAGTGTTGCGTACTCATGGTCGCGTTCGGACGCGAGCGAGAGTGCTTTTTCAAGAGCCGTTTCGAGAGATTGCGAGAGACGGGGCAAGGAGTGAGCCTTTTCGTAAGGTCGTGTTTCAGGAGTCTAGTTCAACAGTCATATGGGTAGGCTAGTCATCTTTCTCCATAACGCACTGGAGAGGGTGTTCGTGCCGCCGCGCCAGGTCAAGCACCTGAGCCACCTTGGTCTCGGCAACTTCATATGTATAGACCCCGCACAGTCCGACACCCTTTTGGTGCACATGAAGCATGATCCGGGTCGCTTGCTCGCGGGATCGGTTGAAAAACCGTTCAAGCACGAACACGACGAACTCCATCGGCGTGTAATCGTCATTGAGCAGCAACACCCGGTAGAGCGACGGTTTCTTGGTCTGGATCCGGGTTTCGGTGTCGAGGTCGAGGCCAATGTTATTGCCGCCCGGCGTTCCGCTTCCGGGGGCGCCCGGGTCAGGCGGTCCGGCCATCCGGATCGGGGGGAGAACTTGGCTCATGTCAGACAAGATATACGTTCCTGCTCGAGAATGAAGATGCAATTGGCGACTGATCACAGCTGTGCCCGCTTTCAAGTCGTCTGAAGGGCCTTGGCGAAGGCCTCCAGGCGCTTGCGGTTGGCGCCCATGTCCGAATAACCGACGCGCGATCTGGAATAGGCCGCGAAGGTGGATTTGCCCGGCTGCCCGGGAACCGGCAGCACCTTGACGTCGATATCGTCCTTGAACCGCATCAGCGGGGTGACGGCGATGAACGTCACATGCTGGGCGTCGGCGTCTTGCGTCTCAAGCTGCCATTCACGGCGTTCGCCAATCAGGCGAAGGACGCGCATGTAAAGGTCACCCGGCGGCAGGTCATAAACTGGTGCCGCGCCATCCGGCTTTGCGCCATCGGCAAACCCGGCGGGCGCATAGAGGGCCGTGTTCGGCGAAGCGGGCCGCTGGAGTGTCTTGAAATCAATCAGACCCGTCATGAGAAACTCTTCCTTGAAGTGGGTTCGGTGTCAGTGTGGGCGCAGGCCAGCGCGCCGGGCGAAAGCGAGATTGATGCGGCTGTCCGGACGCAGGGCGAGGCGTTCCTGAACCAGCGCCCGCGCCAGCGGCAAATTCTTTCCCCGGATTGCCGCCTCGGCCAGCGTCAGATCGATGACATCGCGCTGCGCATGGCTGCCACCAAAGGAACCCGATATCTGGCGCGCCGCCAGCAAGGGTTCAATGGCAGCCGCAAATTCGCCGCGGTCAAACAGCAGGATTCCGTCAATCAGCGGCGCGCCGGTTTCCCGCATCCAGCGGTTCATCTCGCTCGTCAGGCTGCCTTCGTGCGCGATCTTCACGAGGTCGGTCGCATCGCTCCGTCGCCCAGCCCCGACATAGGCGAGCGCCGCGTGGACGTCGTTGAAAGGATAACACTTGCCGTCGGCGTGCTGCGTCCAGGTTTCGGCCAGTTCGTCCCAGCGGTCGCCGATATCCACACCGAGCAGATGCAGCCGCCAGAGCAAGGCCGACGCATCCACAAGGTTCTGCGCCACCGTGGTCGGCTCACCGCGGATCTCATCATCATAGAGCGCCAAGGCCTGGTCCGCCTCGCCCAGCTCCAGATGGCACAGGGCGAGGTGCCACCAGTTATGCACCTTGAGGAAGTTTTCGGCCTGAGCCCAATGCGCCCGGCGCTTGCGCAGAAAGTCCCGGCCCTCCGCCGCGCGGCCCTGCATTTCCAGAACGTGCGCCACGGCATGCAGCGCCCAGCTGTCGTCCGCGTCCGCTTCCAGCGCTTTCATCCCCGCAG
This sequence comes from Hyphomonadaceae bacterium, assembly GCA_027482995.1. GTDB lineage: Bacteria > Pseudomonadota > Alphaproteobacteria > Caulobacterales > Hyphomonadaceae > Hyphomonas. The sequence goes on from JAIXVM010000170.1 coordinate 3,563, forward strand.
CCTCGGCACGGTCATAATCACCCATTTCTTCTAAGCCGAAGGCGAGCATCCCGAGCAGATGCGAGCGCCCCGGCACGCCGTCCCATGCCGGCAAAGTGCGCGCGATGCGGTCGCGAAGGTTTCGGGCATTGGCCGTCAGGAAGTCCACCTGATGGCCTGCGAGGATGCCGATCAGGTCGAGCGGAAAGGCCGCGTTGTGAATATCCAGCTGTCGGGCCGCGAGGCTCCATTCTGTGTGCGAGGCGAACTTGAGCGCCCGCACATGGCCGGCTTCTCGGGCGCCGAGCGGCATCGCATTCAGATCGTCCACCATCCGCCGGACGCTTGCGGTCGCTTGGGGCTCGGTCGAAAGCACATAGATCCAGGCCTTGGCGATCAACGCCATCGCGAAGTCCGGCGAATCGGCCAGCGCATCCCGCAGAGGCTCGAGCGGATCGCCGCAAAAGTGGGCGAATCGCCCGACCGCAAGGTCGAAAAGTTCACCCGCGCGAGGTGACGCCCCGGCCAGTTCGCCGCCCTGCCGATCCAGAATTGTCATCGCCCGGCTCCCGCCCGCGCTGCCTGCAACTGTTGTGAGCCCAGCGGGGCCGAGTCGCAAGCTTTCCGCAAGGGCGAGGCAGGCCGGCGGCGCGCGACAAAATCCGGAATCAAAAAGGCCGGACCAATCAGGTCCGGCCTTCGAAATCTACTCGCTTACTCTACTGAAGGGCGCCCGGGGGCAGCCCAACCTTGAGACTTACTTTGCGAGAGGAGCCATAAACGGTTTCGCGGCATTGCGCCATGCGTTGACGCAGAGCTCGGTCTGAGCGGTCATTTCCGTCGTCAGGGCCGAGAACATCGATTTGGCGAACGCGCTCTGGAGCTCGAACATCTCGCGCGGGTCGCGGAGATTGGCCAGCGTCTGGGTGAGCTCGACGCTCTGTTCGACAGCCTGGGTCATGAACGTCATGTTACGCGTGCCGAGTTCGCGCATCACTTCGGTCGAAGCAGCGGCGGTTTCGGTCAGGGCTTTGACGCTGCCTTCGGCATAGTCGGTGAATTTTCCGGCATAGCCCGCCATCTTGTCCATTCCGTCTTCGATGGGCTTGGTGGTCGCAGTGTTCGGACGGGCTTCGGCCTTGGCGCGAGCCGTCGATGCAGTGGTCTTTGCCATCTGAACTATCCTTTTTTGACTGGAGTGTCTTGGATAGCACACCTTGCTCGCAGATGCAATAAATTTTGTGCGCTGCAACATTAAGCATTGGGCGTTAGAATCGCATTCATCTTGCATCACTTACAAAAGTGTCAGCCGATGGCCTGCGTTAAGGTGTGGTCAATGGGTTTGTCCGAATCTATTGTCTTCTCGGGGTGTCCGGGGATTCTGCATACTGGAGGTTGCCGTCCATGGCGCTGCTGAACCTGTCACTGTATCGTGTGGCTGCCCTTACAGCGGCGGTTGGCGCAAGCGCCACGGTGTTCTCCCCGGTAGCTTCAGCCGAAAAATACGCCGCCCTGGTGATGGACGCCGACACGGGCGAGATCCTCCACCAACGCAATGCGGACGATGCCCGCTACCCTGCATCGCTCACCAAAGTGATGACGCTTTACCTGCTGTTTGATGCCATCAATGCTGGCGAGGTCAGCCTCACGGACAAGATGACCGTTTCGCGCAATGCATCGAAGCAGCCGCCGTCGAATCTCAAGCTCGCCGCAGGTTCCAAGATCAAGGTCGAGGACGCGATTCTCGCGCTGGTGACCAAATCTGCGAACGACGTGGCTGTGGTCGTGGCCGAACACCTTGCCGGCACCGAGCGCGCTTTCGCGGTGAAGATGACCGAGAAAGCCCGCGATCTCGGACTCGAGAACACCACTTTCAAGAACGCGTCCGGCCTGCCGAATACTGCCCAGGTCACCACGGCTCACGACCTCGCCCTGCTCGCAGATGCACTGCTGGAGCAACACGCGCAGTACTACCACTATTTCGAGAACAAGAAGTTCAACTGGGGCCGGATGGTTTACAAGAACCATAACGAGCTGATCGACGAAGTGGACGGCGTGGACGGCATCAAGACCGGCTATACCCGCGCCTCCGGCTTCAACCTGATGACTTCGGCCGAGCGTGACGGCCACCGGGTGATCGCTGTGATGCTCGGCGGCGCGACCTCCAAGTCCCGCAATGAGCACGTCAAAGCACTCGTCGAAGCCGCGTTCGCAACGCTGGCAGGCCCGGCTGATCCGTCTTCGCCTCAGCTGCGCGGCACGACCGAATTCGCCTCGGTCAAGACACCGGCAAACCCGAACGCCGCCGCCGAGCCAATGCTCAACGGTGTGCCGTTCAGTGCCTTCCAGACAGCCGCCGTGAACCTGACACTCGCTCAGGCGTCCGCCGATCAGGTCACGGACGACATGGTCCTGGTCGAGGGCGACAGCGCCGAAGACGTCGCGTCGGTCCAACCTTCCCCGGCCCTGCCGGCTCCGGGCGCGAGCTTCTCTGTCAGCGAATATGAAGCCAAACAGGTGACCAAGGCCGACGCCGCCGCTGACGTGGCCGCTTACGTCCGCCGCCAGACGCGCCGCTGACAGATCCGCAGCCGCCGGGGACTTGCCTTCCCGGTCCGCCTATCTCACAACGCCGCCCTTGTCCTTCCTGGCCCCGGGAGCTGCTGAACCGTGAGCGAACACCCCGATCTCGCCCTTGCCCGCAGTGTTGTGCGAATCGAACGCGACGCGCTTGAACAGCTGGAAGCCTCCCTCGGCAACACGATGCTGGATGCCGTGGAACTGATTCTGGCGACGGACCGTCATGTGGTCGTCGCCGGTGTCGGCAAGTCAGGCCATATCGGCCAGAAGATCGCCGCCAGCCTGGCATCGACCGGCACGCCGGCGTTTTTCATCCATCCGACCGAGGCCAGCCACGGCGACCTCGGCATGGTGGTGCCCGGCTCCGTGGTGATTGCGATTTCGTATTCCGGCGAAAGCCGCGAAATGGTCGATCTCTTGCGCTACTGCAAAGCCAACGCTCTACCCGTGATTGCGATGACCCGTGCCGCCGATTCGACACTCGGGCGCTACGCCGACGTTCTGCTGCAGATGCCGGCTGTCGCTGAAGCCTGCCCGAACGGCCTTGCCCCCACATCGTCCACAACAATGGCGCTGGCGCTCGGCGACGCGCTGACCATCGTGCTGATGTCCCGGCGCGGCTTCTCGCGGGAGGATTTCGGCTCCCGCCATCCGGGCGGCAAGCTCGGCCGGTCCCTTCAGACGGCCGGCGATTATGTCGGTGAGCGCAAGGACGCGATGCCCCTGATCGGCGCAGACGCGACGTTCGAAGCCGTCGTCTATGCCGTGTCGGAAGGCCGTAAAGGCTGTGCCGGCGTGGTCGACACGCAGGGCGTTCTGGTCGGCATGGTCACGGATGGAGACCTCCGCCGCGCCATGATGGCCGGCAAGACCGGCGCGTCGGCCCAGGCTGTAATGACCGCGCGTCCACGCACCATCGATCCGTCCGAACGGATGCAGGTCGTGATCAAGGAACTCAGCGAAAACCGGATCTCGAACGCCTTCGTGGTCGATCAGACCGGACTGCCGCTCGGCCTGATCGACATGAAAGACCTTCTCGCCGAAGGCTACCTTTAAGGCGGGTTAAATCCCGCCCTACGGCCTATTTCGTCAGTTCGAACATCACGCTGACGCTGGCCGTGACGCCCACTTCACCGGCGGCCACAGGCGTCGGCGCCGAAGCATCCATCGCCATTTCAGCGCGCGCCATCATTACCGGCTGCGGCGAATACTCGTAGCCTTCGCTTATGGTGACGATCCGGGCCACTTTCAGGCCTGAGGCCTTGGCATAGAGTTCCGCTTTCGCAATCGCGGTCTTCATCGCCTGCGCGCGCGCTTCGTTCTTGATTTCAGCGTCGTTTTCGATGGCGAAGGTGACGCCAGAGAACGTGTTGCCGCCAGCGTTCACAAGGCTGTCGATCGTCGCGCCCAGCTTGTCGAGATCGCGCACCCGGGCCGTCACCTGGTTGGTTGCGACATAGCCCGCCAGCTTCTGCTCGCCCCGCGTTCCGCCGCCGCGCACCGGCACTTCGATATAGTCATAGCGCGGGTAGAGGCTGAGACCGGAGGTCTGCATGTCCTTCGCCGCGATGCCGGCCGACGTTAGCGCCGAGAACACGCCGTTCATGGCGGCGGCTTGCGCGCTCATCGCTTCGCTGGCGCTGGCGCGTTCTTCGGTGACGCCCGCCGTAATGTAGGCGATATCCGGCGCCTGGTTGATCTTGGCCTCAGCGTTGATGTTCAACGTGGTTTCGGGCTGGATCGAGTTGGGATGGACCGTCATGGCGGCGGGACTCGCGATCAGGGGGGTGGCAAAGGGCATTTGTGCACAGGCAACGGGCGCGGCTGCCAAAAAGATGGCCACAATGGCCAGTGAGGGGC
>JAIXVM010000245.1 GCA_027482995.1 Hyphomonadaceae bacterium
CGATCACATGGACGGCCTCGGCGAGCTTCTCATGCAGGTCTGGGTCAATGGTGGCCGGGATGTGCCCTTGCCGGTCCACGGACCACCCGGCGTCGATGAACTCGTCAACGGGTTCAACGCGGCCTACCGGATCGACAGTACTTACCGGACCGCCCATCACGGTCCGGACATTGCCAACCCCGCAGGACGCGGCGGCGCGCCGGTGACGATTTCGATGCCGGCCGGTCCAGGCGGTCAGGCGGTCGTTTATGAATCCGGCGGTGTGACCGTCACCGCTTTCCGCGTCAGCCACGCACCGGTCGAAGGCGCCTATGGCTACCGCATCGACTACAAGGGCCGCTCCGTATCGATCAGCGGCGATACGATCTATGACCCGAACCTCGTTGCCGCCTCGCGCGGCGCTGACCTCCTGTTCCACGAGGCGCTGAACCGCAACATGGTTACCATTTTGCGCACGGCGGCAGAGGGCGCCGGCCGCGAAGGCCTCGTCCAGATCTTCGACGACATTCTCGACTATCACGCGACGCCCGAAGACGCCGCCCGCTCCGCCCAGGAAGCGGACGTGTCGCGCCTCGTCTACTACCATACGATCCCGCCACTACCGCAGCGATCGCTCAACGAGCTCTTCATGAAAGACGCCAGGGCCCTATTCGATGGACCGATGGAGGTTGCAGAAGACGGGTTTATTTATACGTTACCGGCCGATAGTGAGATGATCGAACGGACAAAGGCCTTTTGAAATGACGGACTCTAAAATTGTTGCCCTGCCGGGTGTCGCATCACAGGGCGAGTCCGGCGATGGCCGGCGCCAGCGCAGTGAGCGCAGCCGCGCGCAGATCATCGAAGCGATGTTCGAGCTGATCCGCGAGGGCGACATGAGCCCCAGCGCTGCAAAAGTCGCCGATCGCGCGAAAGTCGGCCTGCGGACGGTGTTCCGCCACTTTGAGGACATGGACAGCCTGTACGTCGAGATGGCCGAGCGCATCACGGCTGAGGTGATGCCGAAAATCCTCGCGCCGTTTGAAGCGCGCGAGTGGCGCGGCCGCGTTCTGGAACATGTCGAACGCCGCATCGAGATTTACGAATACGTCATGCCCGTCCGGGTCTCGGGCAATTTGCGGCGTTTCCAGTCCCGCTTCCTGATGGAAGAGTACCGGCGCAACCTGTTGATCGAGCGCGCCGCCCTCAAAGCCCTGCTGCCGGAAGCGATCCACCAGGATCCGGTCCTCTTCGCCGCAATCGAAACGTCGGTCAGCTTCCAGACCTGGCGGCGCCTGCGCCAGGACAGCGACCTGTCGCCGGCGGAAGCGGCCGCTGTTGTCCGGCTGACGCTGGACCGCCTCATCGGACCATGAGGGCCGCTTGCCTTGTCGCGGCGGCGCTTGCGCTGACGGCCTGTGGCAAGGAAACTGTCAAAGCGCCGCCCAGTGATCCTGTGGTCGCGGCATGTACATCCGGGCTCTCCGATCTTGGAGACTTTGTGTCGGTACCTGCGGGGCAGTTCCGGAAAGGTGCGTATGCGGTCTATCCCGAAGAGGCGCCCGACCTGATCCTGCAAGTCGACGCCTTCGAGATGCTGTCGCATGAAGTGACCAACGAGGAGTTCGATCGCTTTACCCGCGAGACCGGTTACGTCACTGAGGCGGAGCGCGGGCAGGAAAATCCAACGGCGACCTCTGGGTCAGCCGTCTTCCAGATGCCGAGCGAGCGCGGCGTCGGATCTTGGGCATTGGTATCGGGCGCCACCTGGCGCACGCCCGAAGGTCCGGGCTCGGACATTGCTGCCCGCAAGCGCCACCCTGTTGTGCACGTCACGCTCGCAGACGCCCGCGCCTATGCCGATTGGGCGGGCGCGCGGCTGCCGACCGAAGAGGAATGGGAATACGCCGCCGCCATCGGCTTGCCAGACGCGGCCGACCCGCACTCCGGCGCTTATACCGCCAACGGCGCGCCTGTTGCCAATACCTGGCAGGGCTTCTTTCCGCTCGCCGATGAAGCGGCCGACGGCATCTCAGGCCGCGCTCCTGTGGGCTGTTTTGCGCCAAGTGAGATCGGCCTCTACGACATGATCGGCAATGTCTGGGAATGGACCGAAACGCCGTTCGGGGAGCGCACGCACACGATCAAGGGCGGGTCTTATCTGTGTGCGGAGAATTTCTGCCAAAGATACCGCCCCGCCGCCCGGCAGCCGCAGGAAGATGATTTCTCATCCGGCCATATCGGGTTCCGCATCGTGCGGTAAGCAGGCAGGGCTTTCAGCGGCTGCGCAATGACAGGAACAACAAGAGCAGCAGCACGGGAACCGCGCCCAGGGTGATCCACGCTTCCGGCGGGTGATGGACTGTCAGATCCTGACTGCCCTTGGGCCCCCACATATGCCAGGCATGCAGGCTGCGTTCGAGGCTTAGCAAGGCGAGCGCGAGCGGCACTATCGCCCGGTACCGCAGAGAGATCGCCAGCAACATCAGTCCCCAGACGAGTTGCGTGGTTCCGGCCCAGGCGAACAGGCTGATGATCGTCTCCCGGCTGTGCGATAGATCGAGGCCCCCGATGACCCCGGCGCCGCCATCCGGCAGGCCGATATGGATCAGGGCCGGAATGATCGTGCCAGCCGAGATCAGCGTCAGGCCCCACGCAGCAACCTTGAGGCCGCCATAGTCCGCGTTGGTGCTCGGCGGAAGTAACGCCATCAGTTCGGCCACCAGATGAATTCATCCTCGGCGGCCGCCTTCTCTGCGCCCGTCTTGTCGATGGCCACGGGCGCAATCACAGTGGCCGGATAGAGCGGCGCACGCGCCCCCTCCTGGTGCTTGTCCAGCAAGGCCTTCAGCTCGGCGACCTTTTCTGGCTGGCTCTCTGCAAGGTTCGTCTCTTCCGTCTTGTCGGCCGCAAGGTTGAATAGCCAGACCTTGTCCTGCTTGCCGTCAACCTGAAGCTTCCAGTTGCCGGCGCGCACGACGCGGTAGGTGCCGCTTTGCCAGAAAATCGCGTCATCCGGACGGCTCAATCCGCCCGTACCCTCCGCCAACGGAAGGAAGTTACGGCCATCGATCTCGACGCCTGCCGGCAAGGCGGCGCCGCCCGCGGCCGCCAGCGTCGGCATCACATCAATGTGGGCAACTGGCGTATCCACCACCGTTCCCGGCGTGATCTTGGCTGGCCAGGACACGAACATCGGCACGCGGATGCCGCCTTCAAACAGCGTGGCTTTCCAGCCGCGATAGGGATCATTGATGCCCGGAAGGCCAATGTACCCGGCGCCGCCATTGTCGCTCGAGAAAACGATCAGCGTATTCTCCGCAAGCCCTTCGGCCTCCAGCTTGGCAACAATCTCGCCGACGCTCCGGTCGAGGGCGTGCAGCATCGCGGCATAGACACGAAGGTGGTGAGGTTCGATGTCCCCCACGGCGTCATAGTCGGCCTTGGTCGCCTGCATGGGCGTGTGCACGCCCCAATGCGCCAGATAGAGGAAGAAGGGGCGGTTCTTGTTGGCTTCGATCACCTTGAGGGATTCCGCCGTCCAGTAATCCGCGAGATAGCCGCCCGGCAGGAATTTCTTGCCGCCATTGTAGGACGTCGCAGCAAAGCCACGGGCCCAAAGGAACTTGTCGATCGGGTCAAAGTCCAGCCTCGCATTGACGACGTTCGGATCATCCGAGGGCAGATGAAGCAGCCCGTCCATCGTCAGCGTTTCGTCAAACCCTTGTGCGTTCGGGTGGGACTCGGCGTTGTTGCCAAGGTGCCATTTGCCGATATGGACCGTGTGATAGCCTGCGCCTTTCAGCAGTTCGGCCACCGTCACTTCTTCGCCCGGCAGGCCCTGGTCTGCGAAATCCGGAGATTCGGACGCCGCCTTGGAGTCGTATTCGATCGGCGGCAGCCCCGACTGCTCGGGGCTAGAGATCATCGAGATCACGCGTCCCATCCCGCTCGGGGTCGGCGTGAATTCAAAGCCCGTCCGCGTGGGGTAGCGTCCTGTCATCAACATGGCGCGCGAAGGCGCGCAGGTGCCGGTGCCGGAATAGGCGGTCGAGAAGATCGCGCCGCGCGCGGCCAGTGCGTCGATGTTCGGCGTCGGCACGCGCCCGCCCGCCACACCGCCGCCGAAGGTCGACAGGTCATTCATGCCGAGGTCGTCGACCAGGATGAAGATGATATTGGGCGGGCGTTCAGCGGTGGGCGTGATGGCCGCCGCCGGACCCTGCTGCCAGTCAACGGGTTGGTTCGGTCCGATCTCCGGGCGTTCGGCCCGCGAGATGACGAACAGGAGAATCTTTTCCCGGTTGAAATAAGCGAGCGCCCCGGCGCCAAGAACGAGGACCAGAATGGCGAGCAGGATTCGTTTCATGGCGGTTTCCCCGGTTATCCCTTTTGCATGAAGTCGATGATGGCGCTTGAGAAAGCCGCCGGCTCGTCTTCTTGCAGGAAGTGTCCCGCATTCGGGATCGTGATGCAATCGGCGCCGGGAATCCGCGCCTTGAATGTCGCGTCGCCGCCCTTGGTCACCGGGTCGCCGTCACTGAACGCGATCAACGTCCGCCCGGTGAACTTTTCCAGCACGGCCCAGGCCGCGTCATTTGCCAGCCGTTCCGCCTTGTGGTGCGGCAACAAGGGCACCAGGGACGGAAACTTCCGGGCGCCCGCGATGTAGCGATCATCCGGGAACGGAGCGACATATCCATCCAGGATTCGGGGGTCGGTCACACCGGACAGAAGTCCGAACACGTCGCGCACCGAGAAGGACGGCGACTCGCTCGCATACTTGACCCAATAGAGGAACGCGCCGGGACCGCCGGACTGGAACTGCTCACGCACCATCGCCGCATCGGGCACGGGCACGGCGGGATACATCTGGCCGAGGAAACCCGACATTTCGTCGGAGATCATCGCCGTGCTCGGCAGGCCGGTATTGGCGACCACAAGACGCTTGAACCGGCTGATCTGATCCGCCGCCACGCGCAGCCCGATCAACCCGCCCCAGTCCTGGCAGACGAGCGTCAGTCCTGTGAGGTCAAGCTTGCGGAGCCACAAATTCAGCCAACGCACGTGTCCCGAATAGGTGTAGTCGTCCATCGCGCCCGGCTTGTCGGATTTTCCGAAGCCGATGAGGTCCGGTGCCAGCACGCGGTATCCGGCAGCCGTCAGTATCGGGATCATCTTGCGGTAGAGATAGCTCCAGGATGGCTGGCCGTGCAGGCAAAGGATGGGCTCGCCATCCCGCGGGCCCTCGTCCAGGTAGTGCATGCGCAAAGCCTGGCCGTCTTCGCCTTCGATATTGATATAGTTCGGCGAAAATCCGTACTCGAACAGATTGTCGAATTGCGTCTCGGGCGTCCTGAGAATCTGCACGCGAAGGGCCTCCCTGCAGGTCTGTTTCTATTATGGCACGGTTAATGCCAATAAAAACTGCCGTCAATCCCGGACGTCAGGTCACTTTCGCGCGGGCATGGAATTCCGGCGCATCCCAGCTGCGGGAGGTCAGGATCTCGTCGAGCACATCCAGCGCGTCCCAGACCTGCGCATACCGCAGGAACAGCGGCGAGAAGCCGAAGCGCACCGTATCCGGCGCACGGAAATCCGCCAGCACGCCCCGCGCCGCCAGCGCCTGCACAACGGGATAGCCCTCCGCGATGCGCACACTGACATGCCCGCCGCGCGCCGCATCCTCGATTGGCGACAGCACCGCCAGCCCCATGCCTTGAGCCCGCGCAATCGCAATGGCGCCGAGCGCGCGCGCCTTGGACTGAAGGTCCGGGAGCGCAACGCCTTCGAATACATCCAGCGCGCCGCTGAAGGCCGCAAGCGACAGGATGGGCGGCGTGCCGCTGGCAAATCGCGTCGCGCCGCCGCGCGGTGTGTACTGGCTGTCAAACGCAAACGGCGCATTGTGCCCCATCCAGCCCGGCAGCGGCGTCACGAGTTTTGCGGCGATCTCCTGCGCGGCGTAGACGAAGGCCGGCGCGCCGGGGCCGCCATTCAGGTACTTGTACGTGCAGCCAGCGGCGAGCCGGGCGCCATCGGACGCGAGATGCAGATCCAGCACGCCGGTCGCGTGGCTGAGGTCCCACACGATCAGCGCGCCATGCCGCTGCGCTTCGCGCTCATGCGCGGCCATGTCGGCCACTTCGGACGAGCGATAATTCACCGCGCTCTTGATCAGCACACCGCCGGCGGTGAGCGCGTCGAAGCTGCCACCCGGCGGCAGGAGGCGCACCTCGGCGCCGGACAGGCCGCCCAGCCCGGCCGCGATATACTGGTCCGTCGGAAACTCGTCCTCTTCAACGAACAGGGCGTAGCGTCTTGCGTGGGGCAGGGCGGCGGCGGCGAGCTTGAACAGGTTCACCGACACATTGTCCGTCACGATCACGTCGCCGGCCGGCGCGCCGATCAGCGCGGCGAGCCGCTCTCCCGTGCGCTCGGCAAGGTCGATCCAGCCGGCCGAGTTCCAGCTGCGCACAAGGCCGGTTGCCCAGTCGGCCTGAGCCTCGAGGAGCCGCGTTTGCGCCGTGGCGGGCGGTGGGCCGAGCGAGTGGCCGACCAGATAGGTGATGCCTTCCGGCAGGTTGAACCCTTCGGTTTTCGGGGCGAGCGCATCCGTGCGATCGAGTTCCTGCGCCTCTGCGCGCGATGTCGGCGTCCGGATCATGGTGTCTACTTGCCTCAGCCATTGAAGCTGCGACAGTAGGGGCCAGGTCTGCGGCGGCAAGGGAGCGTGGTGTGTGGAAAAGTCTGGTGGCGATTGCCGCGCTCTCGCTCACGGCCGCCTGCATGCAGGCGCCCGCGCCCGCTGCGTCCCTGCCGGTGGAGGCTGAAGCGGTGGCGGAACCGGCGAAGCTAATGACCTGGGACGACCTGACCGCCTTGCCGCGCCCGGTCGCCTCCCAGCAGATCCGCTGGGGCGAGGGCGCGACGGACGTGGTGGACCTCTGGCTGCCGGACGGCGAGGGGCCGCACCCCGTCGTCGTCATGGTACATGGCGGCTGCTGGCAGAAGTCGATTGCCGACAAGAACCTGATGGACTGGATGGCCGACGCCCTGCGCCAGAAAGGCTGGGCGGTCTGGAACATCGAGTACCGGGGCGTCGACGAACCCGGCGGCGGCTATCCCGGCACCTTCCAGGACGTGAGCGCAGCGACCGACGCCTTGCGCGATCACGCCGCCACCTTGAACCTCGACCTCAACCGCGTCACCGGCATCGGCCATTCGGCGGGCGGGCACCTGATCCTTTGGCTGACGGCGCGATCGCGCCTGCCGGAGTCGAGCCCGTTGCGCACAGCCGATCCGTTGCTGTTCCAGGGTGTCGTGGTCTCCGGCGGCCTCGCTGATCTCGAAGCCTCGCGGCCGGTCACGTCCCCGGGCTGCCTCGATGCCGTTTACGACCAACTGACGGGCGCAGCCTCGTCCGGTCGCCCTGATCCGCTGGCCGATACATCTCCGGCGCGCCTTCTGCCCACCGGCGTGCCGTTCATCAGCGTCAATGGCAGCGAGGACAAGATCGCCCCGCCGTTGCTGGGCGATGCGCTGACGCGCAAGGCGGAAGCGGCAGGCGATGTCACATCGCTGATCGTCGTGCCCGCCACGGGCCATGTCGAACTCGTCGCGCCGGGCACGGCGGCGTTCGATATTCAGGCGGAAGTGCTTGCCAGCTTCATTGATCCCCGGTCGTCCGCAGACTGACGAGCAGCTCCTGCGCGAACGTCGTCAGCGTGTCGTCACGGGCGCCCATGACGAGGATGCGGTCGCCAGGCCTTGCGAGTTCCACGAGCCGCGCGCCGCAGGCTGGCCTGTCACCCAGTGCCTCGGCGCTGCGCCCCAGCGCGCGGATATCGGCGGCAAGGTCGGCGCTGCCGACGGAGCGGTCCACCGTGCCACCGAAATAGGCAGGCTCGGGCATCACGAGAATATCTTCCGCATCCAGATTATTGGCGAAGCATTCCGCAAACTCGCGGCGCATCTTCTTGATCGGGCCGAAGCCGTGCGGCTGGAACATCACGAGGACGCGGCCCGGGAACTGGTTCACCGTGCGCAGCGTGGCCGATATCTTGTCCGGGTTGTGCCCGAAATCATCGATGACCGTGACGCCGTTCTCCGTGCCTACGATATCGAACCGCCGGGCGATACCGGCGAACGCGCCCAGGGCAGCAGCGGCTTCGTCCAGCGTCACGCCGCAGGTCATCGTGGCCGCAATCGCCGCGAGAGCGTTGGAGACGTTGTGGCGCCCGGGCGTGGCAAGGCGTATGGGCGCGGATGCACCGGATGTCCGGTCGTGTACGGAGAATGTGATGCTGGTCGGCGCAGGCACGATGTCGCTGGCGGTGAAGCGCGCCGCCGGATTGTCGAGACTGTAGGTGATGGCTTCGGGAAATTCTGCCGCCAGCCGCGCCGTCTCGTCATTGTCGAGGTTCAGCACGACGTCCTTGGCGCGCGCTGCAAAGCCGCCGAACAGCGTGCGCAACTCGTCCATGGTCTTGTGATCGAGCGCGATGTTCATCAGCACGGCGATGCGCGGATTGTACGCCGCGATGGAGCCGTCGCTTTCATCGACCTCCGAAACGAAGATGCCGCTCGTGCCGACGAGGGAGCTGGAGAACAGCGCCTCGGGCGTGCGGAAATTCTTCATCACCGCGCCGTTCATCACGGTGGGGCTCTTGCCCGCATGGTGAAGGATCCAGGCGATCATGCCGGTGACGGTGGACTTGCCGCTCGTGCCCGCCACGCCAATCGCAAACGGCGCCGCATTGAACAGGGCCGACAGCATGTCCGCCCGGCTCATGCGTTTGGCGCCCGCACGGATTGCGGCGGCAATGTCCGGCACGGTATCTTCCACGGCGGCCGAGGCGACGACGACCTGCTCGGGGCTCGTCACGCCGCTGCCATCCTGCGGATAAAGGCGGATGCCGCGCGAGCGCAGGTAGTCAAACTTCGCCGGCGTGCGCCCCTGGTCGAGCGACCGGTCCGACCCCTCGATAGTGTGGCCCTGATCCAGCAGGATCAACGCCAGCGGCAACATGCCGGAGCCGCCGATGCCGCAGAAGAAATAGCGAGTCTTTTCGGTCATGACGGGCAATCTTTGGCAGGGGTTGCTTTGGCAGCTTTGTCTCGATTCCGTAGTTCGCGGAAACACTAAGGCCTTGCAAGGCGCAGGGCTGCTGGAGGCTGCGTTCGCCTGCTAGCGCGACTCACGCCTCCCATTATGGTCTGGGCGGTAAGACCCGGGGGAACAAGATGGCAGTGAAGCAGAGTCTGGCGGTCGCCTTTTGCTGGTTGGCGACGTTCGGGCCCGCGTCGGCAGAGACCGTGCCGAAGCGCTGCACCGCATCCTTCGAGGGCGCGGATGGGCAGGGCGGGTTTGCGTCGGCGAACATCGAGGATGGCACGCTTTTGACGTTGACCGTCGAGCTGGGACCAATCCGCACGCCACTGGCCATGGCCGGCGAGGGTATCGCCCGCGGCTACTCGGCAACAACGCCCGAGCCGGAGCTCGCTTACTGGACCTACATGAGCATCTATGAGCCGGCGGCCGAGTGGCTGACGCCGGGCAGCGTCAAGCTTTACTATTCGGGCTTCCGTCTCGGCTGGCCGGTGTTTCGCCGGGGCAAGAACCCGGTGAACAACCTTGAGCTGACGGTCACTCAGGGTGATCAGTCCATGGCGATCGACGTGCGACCCGATGAGACCGGCACGGTGATCAGCAGCCGCGCCATCGCGATTGATTTCGAGGAAATGCTGCCGGGCCGGGCACCGGCCGTGCGTGTTCCGAGCCATCTGGACTGGCGGAGGGTTTCGGAGCAAGGCAACGCCGTTTCGGCGACGCTGATGAATATCGAAACGCGGGAAATCGTGGCCCGGGGCACCGCCACCGAATTTGACGCCGAACTTCATCAGACCTTGCTGAGCGGCGGAATGAACGCGCTGCGCGGCAAGTTCAAGGCGGGGCAGTGCGAGTGAGGGCGGGCTGACTGCGCGTTCAGCCTGCTTCAATGCTCGATCAGTTTCAGGCCAACGACGCCCACGATGATCAAGCCGATGAGGGCGATCCGGAGGGGTGGCAGGCTCTCGTTGAAGAATAATCCGCCCACGATCACCGTGCCGACGGCGCCGATGCCGGTCCAGACGGCATATCCGGTGCCGAGGGGGACGGTCTTCACGGCCTGCTGAAGGCAGGTAAAGCTTGCAATGATGAGCACGATGAAGATCGCGTTCAGCATGATGCTGCTGGGCGTCTTGATGAGGAGACGCAGGGTCGTCGTGAAGCCGACCTCGAGCGCGCCCGCCAGCAGAAGAAAAATCCAGCCCATGAGTTCGTCCCGGTAGTGGTTTGTGGCCCCGGAGATATAATCATCCCAGTAAGGCTGGGCTACCGGGATCGCGCGTTCGGGCTCCGGGCGAGCGAAAGCCGCGGGAAAACGGGAGGAAAACGGGTGAGCAGCAATCTGGCGGATGCGATGCCCTTTGCAAAGCTGATGGGTATCGAGGTGGAAGAGGCGTCGAAGACGGAGATTCGGGGGCGTCTCGTCGTTCGCGCGGACCTGTGCACGAGCGGCGGCATCCTGCATGGCGGCGCCGTGATGGCGTTTGCCGACGCGTTGGGCGCCATCGGCGCGTTCCTGACGCTGCCCGAAGGCGCGAAAGGCACCACGGCGATCGAGAGCAAGACGAATTTCCTCGGGGCGGCACCGCAGGGCCAGACGGTGATCGGTACGACCACGCCGGTCAAGATTGGCCGTACGCTGTCGGTCTGGCAGACAAGGCTGACTTTGGAGGGCGGACGCGATGTGGCCCTTGTGACGCAAACCCAACTGGTGCTGTAAGGCTTCGTGAAGGCTGCGCAGTCGCGGCGGGGGAGCGTGACATGGCACAAGCGAAGACGCGCATAGGCATCGTGGCGCCGGCGCGGGCGATTGACCGGGGGCTGGCCGAGCGGGTCAGCGCGCTGGCGGGCGAAGCCGCAGAGCTGGAGTTCCATCCGCAATGCTTCCTGCGGGAGGGGCATTTTGCGGGTCCCGATGCGGCGCGGTCAGCGGCCTTTGCGCAGTTCGCGAACGATCCGTCGCTGGACGCTTTGTGGTTTGCGCGGGGCGGGTATGGCGCGTGCCGCATTCTCGATACCGCGTTCGAAAACCTGGGCGATGCGGCGGGTGCCAAGACCTACATGGGATATAGCGACACCGGCAGCCTGCTGGCGCGGCTTGCCCGCGACGGGATTGGCCGGGTGGTGCACGGGCCGATGCCGGCGGACATCTTGCGCGAGGGCGGCGAGGCGGCAGTGAAGCGGGCGCTGGGTTTCCTAACGGGTACGGATGATGGCGCGGGGATTGATCCCGTGACGCTTGCGCCGGGCAAGTATGCCGCGTTCAACATTTCGGTGTTCGCGAGCCTGATCGGAACCGGCTGGCTGCCGGACCTGACCGGGCATGTGCTGATGTTGGAAGATGTGGGCGAGTATCACTACCGGCTGGACCGGATGATGTTCACGATCACCTCGAACCCGGAAGTGCGGAAAGTTGCGGGTATCCGGCTCGGGCGTTGCGGGGCGATCCCGGTGAACGACATCGACTTCGGCGCGAGCGAGGAGGAGATCGTCACGAGCTGGTGCGCGCGCAATGGCATCTCTTATCTCGGCCGCGCCGATATCGGCCACGACGTGGACAACAAGATCGTGGTGTTCGGAGACCGAAGCGCCAGCGCCTAGAGGTTCTTGACGATGTCCTCGACCATCTTCTTGGCGTCCGCGAGCAGCATCATCGTGTTGTCGTGGAAGAAGAGTTCGTTCTCGATACCGGCATAGCCCGAGCCCATTGAGCGCTTGATGAACAGCACCGTGCGGGCGTTCTCAACGTCGAGGATGGGCATGCCGTAGATCGGCGAGGTCTTGTCGGTTTTGGCAGCGGGGTTCGTCACGTCGTTGGCGCCGATCACGAAGGCCACGTCCGAGGCCGAGAATTCGGAGTTGATGTCTTCGAGTTCGAACACTTCGTCGTAAGGCACCTGGGCCTCGGCCAGCAGCACGTTCATGTGGCCCGGCATCCGGCCCGCAACGGGGTGGATGGCGTATTTTACTTCGACGCCTTCGGCCTTCAGCTTTTCGGCCATCTCTTTGAGGGCGTGCTGGGCCTGGGCGACGGCCATGCCGTAGCCGGGGACGATGATGACCTTCGAAGCGTTCTTCATGATGAAGGCGGCGTCTTCGGCAGAGCCCTTCTTGTACGGACGATCGACCTTTGCGCCGCCGGCAGCGGCGGCAGCATCTTCGCCGCCGAAGCCGCCGAGGATCACCGAGATGAAGGAGCGGTTCATGCCCTTACACATGATGTAGGACAGGATCGCGCCGGACGAGCCGACGAGCGCGCCGGTGATGATCAGCGCGAAGTTGCCGAGCGTGAAGCCGAGGGCGGCTGCGGCCCAGCCGGAATAGGAGTTCAGCATCGAGACGACGACCGGCATGTCCGCG
>JAIXVM010000036.1 GCA_027482995.1 Hyphomonadaceae bacterium
GATCGGCGCCGTGGTCGACGGCTGCCCGCCGCGCCTGACGCTGGACGAGGCGTGGATCCAGGGCTTCCTCGACAAACGCAAGCCGGGCACGTCGCGATTCGTCACCCAACGCAAAGAGCCCGACCGCGTCGAGATCCTGTCGGGGGTTTTCGAAGGCCGCACGACCGGCACGCCGATCGCGCTTTCGATCCGCAACGAGGATCAGCGCTCCAAAGACTATTCCGAGATCGCCGAGACCTTCCGACCCGGCCATGCCGACCTCGCCTATCACTGGAAATACGGCGTGCGCGACTATCGCGGCGGCGGGCGTTCCTCTGCGCGCGAGACGGCCGCGCGCGTGGCGGCGGGCGCGGTGGCGCGGCGGGTGCTGGGTGACGGGATCGTCATCCGCGGCGCGGTGATCCAGATCGGCCCGCACATAATCGACCCCGAGGCGTGGGACTGGGACGAGACGCAGAACAATCCCTTCTGGTGTCCCGACAAGGCGATGGCGGCCACGTGGGAGGCGTTCCTTGACGAGACGCGCAAGGCGGGCTCCTCCGCGGGCGCGATCGTGCAGGTCGAGGCGAGCGGTGTGCCGGCAGGCTGGGGCGCGCCGGTTTACGGCAAGCTCGACGCGGAACTCGCCGGCGCGATGATGGGCATCAATGCGGCCAAGGGCGTCGAGATCGGCGCGGGCTTTGCGGCGGCGGCGATGAGCGGCGAAGAGAACGCCGACGAGATGCGCAGCGGCAATGACGGGCCGAAATTCCTCGCCAACAACAATGGCGGCGTGGTGGGCGGCATTTCGACCGGGCAGGATGTGGTGGTGCGGATTGCGATCAAGCCGACGTCTTCCATCCTCAACGAAGTACGCTCGATCACGCGGGACGGCGAAGAGGTGGATGTGCGTACCATCGGGCGGCATGATCCGTGTGTGGGCATCCGCGCCGTGCCGGTGGCCGAGGCGATGCTCGCCTGCGTGCTAGCAGACGCCAAGCTGAGACATCGCGGACAGACAGGACGCTGAGACCATGACGACGCCGGCTGGTTGGGAACGCCCGTATTTTCAGGATACGGATCAAACGCCACTGATCTTCCTTGCCGCCTTCGGCGCGGACCTGCAGGCGCAGCCGATGTCGCGCAGCGCTTTCCAATGTTCCGGCATTCCGGGCGGCGTGACGCTGCAAGCTTTCACGACAAGCGCGCATCCTGGGTATCTCGAAAGCCTGCGCAGCGGTTATCTCTGGGAGCAGTTTCAGGCGCGCGATCCGGCACTGACCGCAGCGGTCTCAGCCACGCAAGGCTGCGCAGTTCTGGCCGGGGATGTCGCCTCGCCCGGCTCGCTCGCCTATCTGCGCGACATGATCGGTATTGGCGAATGGCTGTTTGCCTGCGGCGCCCGCGCGATATTTGATCCGCAGGCGTTCACCTGGTGGACGCGCGAGACCTGGCACGATGAACTGTTCGTCGCCGGGCAAGCGCAGCCCCACAAGCACGTGCAGATCCTCCTGTCGGACACGCCCAGCGGCGACTGGCTGCATACGCGCGGCATGCGCCTGTTTGGCCGGCCCGATCTGAGTGTGCGCAACGTGCGTGCGTCCAGCCACGACGTCGCCACGACGCTGATCAACCGGCTGATCGCCTTTCAGGCGCTCGGCGGCGTGATTGATGACGGGATGGAGTTTGAGCTCAGCGGACTGCCGGACGGTGTGGTCTGCAATCTCCGCGGCGACCTCGAAGATCCGGATTTCAACAACCTTCACGTTGATATTCTCTGGCCGCGTTAAAACGTGAAATGCCCCGGCGCTCGCGCACCGGGGCCCTCCGTACCTGATCCGTAAACGGATGCTTAGAAGCGGACGACGCCGCCGATGGTGAAGACGTCAGCTTCGTCGTCGTCGCCTTCATAGCGGCCGACATCGGCGCGAACACCCAGCTTGTCCGTCAGGAATAGCTTGCCGCCCACGCCGTAGGCAAGACCGTCCACATCGCCCGAGGCGCTTCCGAGACCGGGAACGCTGGCGTTGAATTCGGAGGCGGCATAGCCGGCGCGGCCGAACAGTTCGAACCGCTCCGTGATCGGAGCACGCACGACACCGAAGGCGCCGAGGGAGTTGTCGAGTTCGACCGTGCCCGGACCAACAGAGGCATCATCGATGCCGATGGAGACTTCGCCTTCGGCGCCGAGATACTGGTTGAAGAAGTAGGTGCCGCGTCCCGTGAGGGCGCCGAGTTCGGCGCCATCTGCATCAAACTGGGTGTACCCACCGCTGAGTTCGACATTGCCCTGGGCGATGGCCACCGGGGCTGCGAGAATGGCGGCGAGCGATACGAGTGCAAATTTCATTTTTTTCTCCGTTACTCTGGATAGGAGCGCTACTGCGCGCCGCTGAGGTAACAACGGACACCCCCGTTGCCAGCTTGCGATGCAGTAATGTTGGGGTTTGGAGCGCTTCCTGTGACCGTCAGAGCACAGATTATGACGGATTTTTTAGCTTGCAGATCGGGAGACAATCCCTATCGCGGGCGACGCCAGGTTGTCACTTTTGTAAGGAAAGCCAGCGTCTCGCGTTCCTTGACAAAGCCGGCGGTTTCAAGCGCCGACGCAATATTCCATTCGAGATAGCCCTTGTAATAGGGTTCGTGAAACCCGTGCGGGAAGTATTCGAGCAGACCGTCCATCGCCGGATAGTCGCCGAACTGAACACTGTCTGCGAGGACGAACAGACCTCCCGGCTTCAGTGTACGGAATATCTCGGCAAGAACTTGCGGGCGCACTTTCGGGGGCAGTTCGTGAAACAGGAAGATAGAGACGGCGATATCCTGCGAAGCGCTCTCCAGCGGCATCGTCTCGGCGGCGTCCTGGATCACGTCGGCCTGGCGCCAGGGCGCTAGGCGCGCGCGGGCCGCGTCTGTGTAGGACGGGGAAAGATCGAGACCGGTGACGGGCAGCTTCGGAAAGACGCCGAGCACTTTCTCGAGGAATCGGCCATTGCCGCAAGCGACATCCAGGAGCCGTTGAGTGCGCTGGTCGCGGCCCTTCAGCTCCCGGCTGATCTCGGCGAGCGCGGCGCGGCGCATGGCGTCGGCGGTGCCGGAAAACAGGGCTTCGACCTGTGTGTCGTAGAGATCGGCGCTCTCGTCGGTGAACCAGCCGCCGGACTGGTAATGGAAGTTCTGCAGGTAATAGGCGGGGTAGCGGTTGGTGCCTTCGGGCACCTGGCTGCGCACTTCGGTGCCATTCCGGGCGAGGCGGCGGCGGTTGACCTCTGCGGCGTCCCGCAGGAAGGCCTGCGCGGATTTCAGGGCGCCTGGAAGATCAACCGGGCGCAGATCCTGCGGCGGCGGATAAAGCCCGGCTTCAACATTGGCGAGATCCTGAACGAAGAGACGTAAGTAAGCTTTGCGAAGTTCGCCCGTGTCCGGGCGACCGCGGCTGGGGCGGAATTCCGGCTCTCCCGGGCGGTCAAACCCGCCGGACTGGCTGCGCGCAGCCTGCATCTGGGCTGCGTACCACGCCGTGCGCAGGCCCTGAGCGGCGGCGTAACGGGCCCTGCCCGCAGTTTTGGCGGCTTGGTCGATCAATCCCATGAGGGGAATATGTAGGGCGCTTTGCGGCGCGTCCAGTGCGGCGCGGGCCTTCAGGCTGCGTTCAGGTTGGCGGCGCCAGATTGTTCCTAGAAACTGGCGCATCTTGCCCGGACGCGCCCAAGGAGACTGGTGATGTTGAAACTCTCGATCGCCGCTGGCAGCCTCGGCCTGATGGCCCTCGCTTTGCCGATGCAGGCCCATGCGCAGTATGGGTATGGCTATAACGACCCCGGCATCCGCAATGTGCAGTGCGAGCGGCAGAAGTCCGACAATTCGGCTGCGGGAACGGTGGTCGGCGCTCTTGCCGGTGCGCTGATTGGCGGCGCGGTGGGCAACAATATCGAGAATGATCGGACCTATACGGAATACAACCGCCGAGGGCGCCCGATCGGGCGCTATACCGAAGGCCGCAGCGAATCGGGCAATGTGGCGGTGGGGGCTGTGCTCGGCGCGCTGGTGGGCGGCATGGCAGGCAATTCGATTGCGGGCGATAGCGGCCCCGATTGCCAGGTCGCTTACGCGCCGTACAATTACTCGTCCTCGCCCTCAGGCTCCATCCCGCGTTCGACCGACGGGCTGTATGGCGGGCCGGAAGTCATGTCCCAAGGTGGTTATCGCTCTGACCCGTATCCGGCGAGTTATCCGCGCGAGCCGGAATACCGTTCGTATCCGGATGACCGCGGCGCGCCGCAGCAGGACTGCCGCGTGATCCAACGCGAGACGCGCCTGCCGGACGGCGATGTGCAGCGGGATCCCGTGACGGCGTGCTGGAATGACCGCACCCGCCAGTGGCAGGTTCAGGACGGCTATTCGGACGATCCGTACGGCTACTGACGCCGCGCGCACACCAGCCATTCGCGGTTGCCATCGCCGCCCGGAACCGGGCTCGGCTCTGCCGTGCCCGGCATCCATGCCGAAGCGCGGAGAAACTGCTCGAAGTCCTGCAGCGCGGATTGGGTTGCGTCGTCGTCGGTGACGAGCCCGCCCTTGCCGACGTTTGACGGGCCGACTTCGAACTGAGGTTTGAAGAGGGCCACAAGCGTGGCCGCGGGCGCCGCGAGTGACAGAGGCACGGGCAGTACCTTGGCAAGCGAGACGAAGCTCAGATCACAGACGATTAGCTGCGGCGGTGCGCGCAGGTGGGTCGATGTGAGGTTGCGCGCGTTGAGGCGTTCGTAGGAGGTCACGCGCGGGTCGCCTGCGATCTTCTCGTGCAGCTGGCCATGCCCCACATCCACGCAGGTGATGTGCGCGGCGCCGGCGCGCAGCAGGACATCGGTAAAGCCGCCGGTCGACGCACCGAGATCAAGACAATCGAGACCCGACGGATCGACCTTGAACACGTCCAGGGCATGGGCGAGTTTCAACCCGCCGCGCGAGACGTAAGGATGCGCCGCTTCCGACGCGATCCGGGCGTCACGGGCCAGGCTTTCGGAGGCGCGAGTGACGGGTTTGCCATTCGCGTGGACGAGCCCGGCGGCGATGGCGGCCTGGGCAGCTGCGCGGCTGCCAAAATGGCCGAGCGCGACCAGCATCTTGTCGGCGCGGTCGCTTGGAGGAAGGGAACTTTCTGACATTTCGACTGTTTGCCCTATACTCATGCTGGAATCGACTGGAGTCTCGACATGCTGAAACTTGTTCTTCTTGCCGCCTCGTCTCTCGCGCTCGCCGGTTGCGGGCACATGAGCCATTCCGGCCACAAGATGCACGGCGAAGGCCATGAGGGCCACATGATGCACTCGCCCGACGGCGCAGCGCCTGCAGCCGCGAAGGAATTGGTGACAGCGACGGCCACAATCCTCGGCGCGAGCGGTCTCGAGATTGGCTATGCGAAGCTGGAACAGGGCCCCACCGGCCTGCTGATCCGGATGGAAATCGGCGCGGGCGGGCTGACGCCCGGCTGGCACGGCGTGCACCTTCACGAGAAGGGCGATTGTTCCGACGCGGGCACCTACCAGCTGTCCGGCGGCCACCACGGCAAGGAAGCGGGCGCGCACGGGCTCATGAACCCGGACCTCGGCCCCGAGCCGGGCGACCTGCCGAACGCCTGGGCCGCCGCCGACGGCACGGCTGGTTACGAAGCCTTCACGCTGTTGACCGAACTCGCCCCCGCGCTGGACGGCGACGGACTGTCGATCATCGTGCACGCCAGCGAAGACGACCATCGCTCGCAGCCGATCGGCGGCGCCGGCGCGCGCGTGGCGTGCGGGGTTGTGACCCGAACGGGCGGATGACGCTCTTGCACTGACCCCGAGCCAGCGCCACGATGGGCGCAACAAGATCCCGGGGAGGAAGCCATGTTGAAATTATCCCGCCGCGCCATGCTGGCCGGCAGCGCCGCAACCATTGCCGTCGCCGCGTGCTCACGCGCGCCGGCCGAGGAAGCCGCTGCCCCGGCTGCGCGAACCGTGCCCAACTATGCTGACGGAACCGCGATGGCGGCCGGCATCGCCGCAGGCGAGACCACAGCGCTGGAGCAGGTTGAAGCGGCGGTGGCCCGCGCCAATGCCGTCGAGCCGCAGATCAATGGCATCGTGACGGAGACGTTTGAGGTCGCCCGCTCGGATGCCGCCGGATTGCTGTCGGGCGCCTTTGCCGGCGTGCCGAGTTTCATCAAGGACCTGATCGACTGGCGCGGCGCGCCAACGCTCGCGGGGAGCCGCGGCCTCGCCGGGCATATGGCGACCGAGGACAATCCATTCGCCAGCAAATGGCGGGGCGCGGGCATCGTCTCACTTGGCAAGTCGGCGACGCCGGAAGCGGGCCTGATCTCGTCGACCGAGCCGCTGTCGAATGGGCCGACGCGCAATCCCTGGGACGTGTCGCGCTTTCCGGGCGGATCGTCAGGCGGCGCGGCAGCGCTTGTCGCGGCGCGCGTGGTGCCGTTTGCGCATGCAAGCGATGGTGGCGGCTCGATCCGGATACCGGCCTCGACGTGCGGCGTGTTCGGGCTGAAGCCGTCACGCGACCGCCTGCCTTACAGTGAGCCGGGGAACGCGCCGCCACTGCAGATCTCCGTGAACCACGCTGTGACGATCAGCGTGCGCGATTCCATTGCGCTGTTCCGGGCGGCCGAAGCGAATGACGGTGCCTATCCGCCGCTCGGCGAGATTGCGCCGCTCAAACGCCGCCTGCGGATCGGCTTTGCGCCAGAGCCGACAACCGGCACGCCGCTGCATCCGGACACGCGGGCCGCGACCGAGGCGGCTGCGCAGCTCTGCCGCGAACTTGGCCATACGGTGATCGATTTCGGGATGCCGATCGACGGCGTGAAGCTGACCGACGCCTTCCTTCTATACTGGGCGGCTGGCGCCGGGCAGTTTGCGCAGCAGATGGCTGCGTTTTCGGGCAAGCCCATCGGACCCGACATCGTCGAGCCCTGGACCCTGGGCCTCGCCGGGATGGCGGCGCGGCGGATCGGCGAGGTTCCGGATGCCATCGGCTACCTGCTGGCGTTCGAGAGCGTCTATCACGCAATGTTCGAGTCGCTGGATGTGATCCTGTCGCCGGTTACGGGCAGCCCAGCCGTGCCGATCGGCGAGCAGGCCCCCGATGCGGACTATGACACTCTGATGGAACGGGTTCTGAGCTTCGCCTCCTATACCGCACCGATGAATGTGGCGGGCGCAGCGTCGATGAGCGTGCCGCTCGCCTGGTCACCTTCCGGGCTGCCGATCGGGGCGATGTTCTCGGGCCGGAAAGGCGATGATGCGTTGCTGTTCGAACTGGCGCTCGAGCTCGAGGCCGCCCGGCCCTGGGCAGACCGGAAACCA
>JAIXVM010000325.1 GCA_027482995.1 Hyphomonadaceae bacterium
GCTCGCGCACTGCGTGATCCATCTCGCCACGGCGCCGAAATCCAACGCCGCTTATGTCGCCTACAAGGCGGCGCGGAAGGCCGCGGCCGAGACCGGCAGCCTGATGCCGCCGAAACATATCCTGAATGCGCCGACCTCGATGATGAAGGATCAGGGCTACGGCTCTGGCTATCAGTATGATCATGATACGGAGGATGGCTTCTCGGGACAGAACTATTTCCCGGACGGATTAAAGCGTCCCGTCTTCTATGACCCGAAAGGCGAAGGCCGCGAAGCGCCGATTGCGGAGCGCCTGAAACGGCTCGAACAACTCCGCAAGGCGCGCGGGGATGACTGATACCGCATCGCTGATCGCGCTCGATCCGCAAACGGCAGCGCGTCTCATTTACAGTCAGTTCCCGGAGCTTGCAGGTGAGGCGATCGCGCCGCTCGCGGCGAAAGGCACCGACAACCACATCTTCCGCGTTGGAAACGAACTCTGTGCCCGGTTCCCGAAAGTCTCCGGGGCCGCGGGCACGGCAAGGCGGGAAGCCGCGGCTTTGCCACGCTTTCTTGGCGCGCCGCTCAGCGTCCCCAAAGTTTACGCAATGGGCGCGCCGGGAGAAGGTTATCCCCTTGTCTGGTCCATTCTCGAATGGTTGCCCGGCACGCCGCTCGAAGACAGTGGCCTGACCGATCCGTTTGCAGCCGCAGGGCAGGTGGGTGAGTTCATAGGCTTCCTGAGAGATGTTCCGGTGTCGGACGGCTTTCACCCGGGCGCCTGCAACAATGGCCGGGGCGCGCCGCTTCAAACCCGGACACCGGCTTTCGAAGTGGCACTTGCACGCTTGCCGCAAGTCGATCCAGCTTGGGCAAACCGCCTTTGGTCCGAGGCCTTACGTGCGGACGAGGCCAGCGCGCCCGTCTGGCTGCACGGCGACATTCACCCCGGAAACATTCTGGTTTCCGATGGCCTCATCTCGGGCATCATCGATTGGGGACTTTGCGGCGTTGGCGATGGCGCTTGCGATTTGCTGACAGCCTGGGCCGTGTTTGACAGTGCGCCTCGCGAGGTGTTCCGCAAGTCTGCCTCTGCCGCGGACGCCGAGTGGATGCGCGGCGCGGGTTGGGCCTTATCGATGGCAGTCATCTATTTGCCCTACGCGTATGAAAATGGACTACGGAGTGACATGTCAGAGAAAATGATCGCGCGCCTGGGAGAGGAATTCGCATGACCCGCAACCGGGAGGTTCCTGTCGTCAGCGCGGAAGACGCCGCGCTTGTGCGCGGCATTGTTCTGCATGAGGACAATTCCATCATCGCGTTCAACAAGCCGGCCGGGCTGGCCGTTCAGGCGGGCAGCGGCGTGCCGCGCTCGCTGGATGACATGATGGCGGTGTTCGCAAAGTCGAATGGCAAACGGCCGCGCCTCGTGCACCGGTTGGACCAGGGCACGTCCGGCGTGATCGTGGCGGCGAAGACGCAGCCGGTGGCCGCGAAACTGTCGGAAGCGTTTGCGGGGCGCGAGGTTCAGAAGACCTATCTCGCGCTGGTGAAGGGGCGTTTGCCGCCGGCGGAATCGGGCGTTGCGGACGCGGCGCTCGTGAAGGTCGAGGAAGGCGGAAAAGCGCGGATGATCATCGCACGGCCGGACCGGAAAGGCGCGCAAGCCGCGCGGACCGGCTGGCGGATGGTTGCCCGGCAAGGCGCGTACGGCCTCGTGCAGCTCGCGCCGGAAACCGGCCGGATGCACCAGATCCGCGTTCACCTCATGTCGCTCGGCTGCCCGATCCTCGGAGATGCGCTTTACGGCGAAGGGCAGGCGACGGCGCCGCGGCTCATGCTGCATGCGGCGCGGCTCGATCTTCCGCATCCGGAAGGCGGGCGGCTCGTTCTGGAAGCGCCGTTGCCGGAGGATTTCCGGGCCTCAGCCGAGGCGGTGAGTCTTCAGGCCGGCTTGTAGTAATTGCGGAACCAGTCGACGAAGGCGGGAATGCCAGTGCGATAGTCCGTATTCGGCGTATAGCCGGTGAGGGCCTTGAGCAGGCGGACATCTGCAAAGGTCTGTTTCACGTCGCCGGGCTGCATGCCGAGCATGTTCTTGACGGCGGTCTTGCCGATGGCGGCCTCGATGGCTTCGATATAGTCGAGCAGGCGGACCGGCGCGGCGTTGCCGATGTTGACGAGCCGGTAAGGCGCAACCGGCGAAAGGGAATCGCCGCGGATCATGTGGCTGCCCATCTGGGGCGGGCAATCCATCAGACGGCGGATCGATTCCACGAGGTCATCGATATAGGTGAAGTCCCGGAGAAGGTCGCCATTGTTGAACACGTCAATCGGCTTGCCTTTGAAGATGGCGTCCGTGAACAGGTAGAAGGCCATGTCCGGCCGGCCCCAGGGACCATAGACGCTGAAAAAGCGCAGCACGGTCGTCGGCACGCCGTAGAGGTGGGCATGGCTGTGTGCGATCAGTTCGGCGGCCAGTTTCGTGGCGGCGTAGATCGTCAGCGGATAGGGCGCCGAGTCGCGCTCCTCGAAGGGAAATTTCTGGTTTGCTCCGTAGGCGGAACTGGTGGAGGCGAGGATGAGGTGGCGCGCCTTGTGGCGGCGGGCGAGGTCGATGATGTTGAAGGAGCCGACGACGTTGGCGTCGATATACTCGCGCGGATGATCGAGGCTGTAGCGCACGCCGGCCTGCGCGGCGAAGTGGAAGATGATGTCCGGCTTCACGCGCTCGAACACGCGCTCCATCGTGGCGGCGTCTTCGACGCCGGAGCGGGCGAGGCGGAAGTTCGGGAAGGCGATCAACCGCGCAACGCGGTCTTCCTTTAACTTCACGTCATAATAGGCCGTGAAGGAATCAATGCCCGTGACCGAATGGCCTTCGCGCAGAAGCCTGAGCGCGATTTCGCTGCCGATGAAGCCGGCTGCACCGGTGACAATGATGTTCATGGGCGTATGCGATACCTTTCTTCTCGCGGGCTAGACGATCCTCGAACTGATCACAAGCGCAGCCTCCGTGACAGGAGAATAAGCGCCTAAAGAAACGGCCCGCCAGTGTGAACTGACGGGCCGCATCTGTTCGGTTAACGGCGCGTCTAGCGCTCGCGGATGCGGGGGCCCATAGCCATCGCTTCACCCGAGTTGATCGCGTCGGCCACTTTCAGCTCTTCGATCAGGGCCTGTGTGCGGTCGTCGCCGGCCAGCGCGCTGAGCACGGCGGCGGCGCGAACGGTTTCGGTGGAGACGCCGAACAGGTCTTCGAGAGCCTCGAAGCCGGACTTGCGCTGCGGGTAGAAGACCAGCATCGGCTCGACATCCGCGGCGATCTTGCCAAGTTCCTTGGCTTTCTCGATGGCGACCATGAAGCCGCCGATCTCGTCCACGAGGCCGTTCTCTTTCGCCTGGGCACCGCTCCAGACGCGGCCGCGGGCGATTTCGTGCACCTGCTCGAAGGTCTTGCCGCGGCCTTCCGCGACGAGGCCGACGAAGCGGTCATAGCCACGCTTCAGCTGGTCGCGGACTTCCGCTTCCTGAGCCTGGTTGAACGGCGCAACACCGTAGGCATTGGCGAACTCGCCGCCGACGGAGACGGTGTCGAAGGTGACGCCGATCTTGTTGAAGGTGCCGTCCACGGCGAACTTGCCGCCGAAGATGCCGATCGAGCCGGTGATCGTCGACTTGTTGGCGACGATCGCGTCGGCGCCCGCGGCCACGTAGTAGCCACCCGAGGCCGCGAGCGAGCCCATCGAGACAACGACGGGTTTGCCGGCTTCCTGGGCGCGTTCAACGGCGCGCCAGATCTGGTCGGACGCGGTGGGCGAGCCTCCGGGGCTGTCGACGCGGAAGACGATGGCTTTGACGTCTTCGTCCTCGGCCGCATCCAGGATGGCGCGGGCGATGGTGTCAGAGGCAAAGCCCGGTGCTTCCGAGAACGGCGAGTCGGAGTCTCCGCCGCCGGTGACGACAGCGCCTTCGCCGCCGACGATGGCAATGATGCCGTCCTTGGCTTTGGCTTTCGACGCGGGCGGCGTGTAGGCGAAGAGGTCAACGAGTTCGGCGTCTTCACCGGCACGCTCGAGGACGGCGTCCTCGGCGTCTTCCGGCCAGCCGAGCTTGTCGACGAGTTTGGCTTCCAGCGCTTCCTCGGCCGTTTGCGGGCCCGCTTCGAGCAGGGTTTTCAGGTCGGCCGTCTTGAGGCCGCGGTCAGCCGCCATGTCGGTCAGGGCGGTGTCCCAGAGCGATGTGGCGAGGCTGGTGAGGGCTTCTCGGTGCGGCTCGGTGAAGGCGGTCTCGTTGTAGGAGTTCGGCGCGTTCTTGTATTCGTAGAACGCGTAGATCTGCGGGGTGAGGCCGATATTGTCGAACAGGCCCTTGAGGAACTCTGTTTCGAAGGTCACGCCGTTGATTGCGAAGTCGGAGCCGGGCTGCATCCAGATCTCGTCAGCCGACGAGATCGAGTGGAAGGCCGACGGGCCGCCGTAGCCGAACATGCCTTGCGTGTGGGCGACGATGAACTTGCCCGATTTTTTGAAGCTCTCAAACGCCGCGCGCAGCTCTTCAGCGCGCGAGGTGCCGATGCCAGAGAACGAGCCGCGCAGGTAGATGCCCTTGATCGCGTCGTCGGTCTCGGCGGCTTTCAGCCGGAGCAGGATATCCGTGAAGCCCGGCGTGCCGGAGAAGGCGGCAAAGCCGCCCAGCGGGGCCTGGTCGGGAATGGCGTAGTTGAGGTCCAGCGACAGGACGACATTGTCGGGGCTCGGCGGCTTCGCACTGGCGGCGCTGAAGATCAGGCCCATCAGCATGAAGAAGCCGAGGATCACAAACAGGATCATCGCGACGAAGGCGCCTGCCATAGACAGGAAGAAAGTTCTCATGACCGGGACGATTCCTTTGCTGGTTCTTGAGTCTCTATTTTCTCGATTTTCGATATTGTTGATAATCGATAAAAAGTAAAGGGGCAGTATCGCCGCAGAGTCATTTCCTTCGCAGTGGGGCAGGCAAAGGTGCGGCGTGTTGTGTGTTCACAGGGGAAACGCCTTTCGGGAGTTGCCAGCTGCCCACAGAGTCGCTATTTCGCGCGCTCCACTGTTGGGGTGTCGCCAAGTGGTAAGGCAGCGGTTTTTGGTACCGCCACCCTAGGTTCGAATCCTAGCACCCCAGCCAACTCTTCGAAATTATGTGTGTTGCCGCGCGCTTCAAGGCCGCCGCCGCCGTCCATCCGCGTCCAAATCAAAAACGCCGGCCTGTGAGGGCCGGCGTTTGAATGAGTCGGTGTTGACCTGCGATCAGCTCGGCTGAGTCGAAATTCCGAAGGCGGTCGGCGCTGCGGACGGAACGCTCATCGTCTTGGATTCGGCGCTGGCAGCGACCGGACCGGTTTCGCGCAGCGGATCATCCGCATGCTTGACCTGGCCTTCGAAGACGGCATTCGGCTGGATCTGGAGCGACGAGTGAACGATGTCGCCCTTCACGTGGGCGCCGGTTTCCAGTTCGACCTTGCGGGCCCGGATGGAACCTTTGATCTTGCCTTTGACCTTGACCACTTCGGCTTTCACTTCGCCGGTGATCTGGCCGGAGGCGCCGATGGTGATGTCGGTTGCCGAGACATCGCCGTCCACGACGCCGTCAATCTGAAGGGAGCCTTCAGAGATGACCGAGCCGTTGATGCGCATGTCGGAGCAGATGATGGAGGCGGCGCGGGCAGCGTTCTTCGTCGCTGCGCCCCGGATGGCGTCCTGGGCCGGCATGACTTTCTGCGGCTCTACGGCGGGGCTTTCCGGGGTTTTGTGATTATTCTTTGTGAACATGGCGGCCTGCTTTCAGGAACTTGTTGGGGTCGTATGGTTTACCATTGTACCACACTTCGTAGTGAAGGTGATCACCCGTGCTGCGTCCCGTTGAGCCCATGCGGCCGACGAGATCGCCAATTTCTACAGTATCACCTTTTGACACGGTGATCGAACGCAAGTGTCCGTAACGCGACTTGAACCCATGTCCGTGATCGACTTCGACCAGCAGGCCGTAGCCTGAACGGGCACCCGCATAGCTGATTTCGCCCGGGCCGGTCGTGATAATCGGGGCGTCGCGGTAAGCGGCGAGGTCAACGCCCATGTGAGGTTGCGGGCGTTTGGTGAAGGGGTCGACGCGGATACCGTACGGGCTGGTGTAACGGTAGGGCACCGCCACCGGCTTGCCGAGCGGCAGGCTGTCCACGATCTTTTCGTAATATTTCATTTCCGCAATCCGGGCGCGGGCCTGGAAGATGCGGGTCATGAAATCCTGGTCACCGATCGACCATTCCGATCCGGAAGAGGTCAGGGCCCCCATCGAGACTTCGGGGCCGCCCATGGCGTCATTGTTCAGGAGGGTGTCGGTTCCGACGGCGGTGAGCATGAGGACGCCGCGGGCGCGTTCGGCGCGCTCTGCGGCGTGATCTTCCATCAGGTCGAACAGGCGGTTGATGTCTTGTTCGATGGCCTTCGGCGTGCCGCGGGCAGCAGGAACGCTGAGCCCGGCGGTGAGGATCGGGGCATCGCGGGACTGGCGGCGGTCGGCTTCTTCGATCGTGGCCTCGACCAGGAGGGAGGCGCCGTCACCTTCGAGGGCGGACAATTTCTGTCCATCTTCCTCGCGCATTTCATTCAGAAGTTCTTCGAGCGCTTTTTGTTTCTTCTCGAGGTCTGCCGTTTCCTTGGAGCGCTCTTCGAGCAGGGTGCGCTGGAGGGATTCGCGGGCGCGCAGGTCCTGGACCCAGCGCTCATACTTGGCGAGTTCCTTTCCTTCGCCGCCGGCCATCGCGGGATCGCCGCCGCCGAACACGAAGCTTGCGGTGGCAAAAACGGTCCAACCAGCGATGGCGGTTGCGCCAGCGGCCATCATGGCTTGTTGCCAGGGAGAGACGGAAATGTACCGGACCGTGCCACCGCTGCGGTGATAGATCTGGCGTTCAGGGAATGCACGATCGAACGTCGTCTTGAGGTTCGAACTCCACTTCGCCATGCAAGCTACCTGTAAGCTGGAAACTTCTTTTTTAGCTGCAGAACGGTCTGCAACCGGCTTCCCATTCCCCGCTGCATACATACCCAATTCGACCGGGGGTGAAAGCCCCGCATGCCATATTTTTCAGCAATGTTCGCAGTTGAACGTAAACTTCTCATTAACTCGCTGACAGTTTGAGCAACACTATCCGCCAAGCGAGCAGAACTTCAGTTATTCCGCCAGTGCGGCGAGTACATCCTCCGCATGCCCCTTCACTTTCACTTTGGGCCAGACCCGAACGATTCTGCCTTTCGGGCCGATCAGGAACGTGCGCCGGACGATACCCATGTAAGTCCGGCCGTACAGGGATTTTTCCTCCCACGTGCCATAGGCATTGCAGACATCGCCCGACTCGTCGCTGCCGAGCAGAACCGTCAGCCCGTGCTTTGCGGCGAACTTCAAATGCTTTGTAACGGGATCACGGGACACGCCGAGGACCACGGCACCGGCCGCTTCGAAGGCGGCGGCATGAGCGGTGAAGTCGAGGGCTTCCTGGGTGCAGCCGGGCGTATCGTCCTTGGGATAGAAATAGAGGACGAGGTGGCGGCCTGCGAAGTCCTTCAGGCGCCTGGGCCCGGCGGTGGTTTCAAGGGTGAAGTCCGGCGCCTTGTCGCCCGGGTTCAACTCAGTGGTCATGCAGCACTCCTATGGTCTCAATCTCTTCACGCAATTATAGGTTCTACGTGCCAAGAGGGCTGCGGCAAAACCCGGTTTTTCAAGGAGCCAGTGTCTGGTCCGCCAAACTGCCTTCGTCATCATCATGGAGATCCTTGGCGGTCTGGTCCTGGTGCTCATGGCGGCAGCGGCGATCCTGCTGGTGCGCTTGTCGAGCGGACCGCTCGATCTCAGCCCGTTCCGCGATGACCTCGAGACAGCGATCACCGGCGCGCGCGAAGGCCGGCCTGTTTCGGTCGGCGGGCTGCAGCTGGAATGGTCGCCGGAATCAAAACGCGTCCAGATCACGGCGCAGAATGTCGTCCTGATGGACGCCGCCGGGCGGCCTGCGGCCGAAGCGGCCGATTCCGAGATCGTGCTTTCGGCCTCGGCGCTGATCCTCGGGCATGTCGAAGTGCTGCGGATGACGCTCAAGGACGGCTGGATCGGGCTTGACGCGGCGGGTCCGAATCTCTGGACCATCGGCGGCGATCCGCTGCCCGAAATCAAGGCGCGCAAACTGCCGGACACGCCGCAGGGCTGGCTCGACTATGCCAACGAAGTGCTACCGGAATGGCTGGCGGCGCTCCGCGAGGCGGACGAGTCGATGGCATTCGAATCGATCCGGTTCGAGCGGTTCGAGCTGCGCGTGCGGTCGGCGGAGCTGGAACTGCTGGGCACGGTGCGCAACGCCACCGGAGACCTCACGCGGTCCGATGACGGCCTGAAGCTGCTGGTGTCCGGCAGCGGCCTCGGACGCGGCCTGCCGGGCGGGATTGCCGTCCGTATGCAGACGAGCGAGCGGGGCACGCGGATGCTGGCCGAGCTTGGCGTCGCGGATTGGCCGCTCGGCGAGTTGTTCCGCAGGACCGGCCTCGGCGGCGAAGGTTCCGAAGGGCTGAAGTCCACATTCGAGGTGTCGACCGGGTTCACCCAGAAGACGGGTATCGAGACGGTCAGCCTGAAGGCGACCAGCGGGCCGGGCCGGATCAAGATCGGCGAAATCACGCATCCTGTCACCGACCTCCAGATTTCCGGCACGTACGGCCGGCCCGAAGACCGGCTGGTCATGACGGTCGCCTCGTCGGCCAGCGGCATGTTCAAGGGGCGCGCGGAACTCA
>JAIXVM010000013.1 GCA_027482995.1 Hyphomonadaceae bacterium
GCTCTCGAGACAGTCGTGAACGCCGAAGCCGGGCGCTACATCCGCCTGCGGCTTGCCGCGCGGCCGGGAATTGCCCTGACACAGGCGATCCTCGCCCGGTTCGAGGCGCGCTTCGGAGCGGCGCCCGCGCCGTGGCATTCGGGGCTGAACCCTAAGGAGCGCCGCCGGACGATGCGCGAAGTGCTTCATGGCCGCGCGCGGATCGTGATCGGCGCGCGGTCGGCGCTGTTCCTGCCGTTCCGGAAACTGAAGCTCATCATCGTCGATGAGGAGCATGACGGTAGCTACAAGCAGGAAGACGGGGTAACGTATCACGCCCGCGACCTCGCGGTCATGCGGGCCAAGCTGGAGGACGGCGCGGTCATCCTCGCTTCGGCGACCCCGGCTCTCGAGACAGTCGTGAACGCCGAAGCCGGGCGCTACATCCGCCTGCGGCTTGCCGCGCGGCCGGGAACCGCGCGCCTGCCCGAAATCGAGCTGATCGACCTGAAACGGGCGCCGCCGGAGAAGGGCAAATGGCTCTCGCCGCGCCTGGCGCTGGGGCTGACCGAGACACTGGCGGCAGGCGAGCAATCGCTCTTGTTCCTGAACCGCCGAGGGTATGCGCCGCTGGTGATCTGCAAGGCGTGCGGGGAGAAGCTGAAGTCGCCCGGCACCGAAAGCTGGCTGACGGAGCACCGCTATTCCGGTCGCCTCGTTTGCCATCTAACCGGCTACTCGATCCCCAAACCGGCCGTCTGTCCGCACTGCGGCGCCGCCGACTCGCTGATGGGTGTGGGGCCGGGGGTCGAGCGAATCGCTGAAGAGGTCCGCACGCTTCTGCCGAATGCGCGCATCGAGATCTTCTCATCCGACACCGCCCAGAGCGGCGAGGCGACGCGCGGCCTGATCGAGCGGATGGCGGCCAGCGAGATTGACGTGCTGATCGGAACGCAGATCGTCGCCAAAGGGCACAATTTTCCGAATCTGACCCTTGTGGGCGTCGTGGACGCCGATAGCGGCCTGAAGGGCGGCGACCTACGAGCCGGGGAGCGGACCTACCAGTTGTTGAGCCAGGTGGCGGGCCGCGCGGGCAGGGCAGAACGGCCCGGCAAGGCCTATGTCCAGACCTACACGCCCGACAATCCGGCCATGCAGGCGCTCGCCGCCAACGACAGGGACGGCTACCTTTCGATCGAGCGCGAGGTTCGCAACGAACTCGGCCTGCCGCCCTTTGGCCGTCTGGCCGCGCTCATCTTGTCCGCACCCTCGGCCGAGCTTGTGGACCGCGCCGCGTTGGAGCTTTCAGCCCAGGCGCCAAATTCGGAGGGAATCGAACTCTACGGGCCCGCGCCGGCGCCGATAACCGTGCTGCGCGGCCGTCACCGGAGGCGATTCCTTGTGAAGAGCCTGCGAACGGTCGATCTTTCGGCCTACATGGCGGCCTGGACCGCCCGCTACAAACTACCTGCCCAGGTGCGGCTGTCTGTGGATATCGACCCGTATTCATTCCTGTAATTGCTGGAGTTTTTGGGTTCGCCGAACTCTCAGCCATTTCGCCGCAGTGTCTGGCAGGGTGCCCATGTTGTCAGCGCAGTTTTCTGGTGTTAAGCGCCGCACAGTTGAGCAGGCGCGCCCCGGTGGTGGCGGCCTTCGACCTACATTTCCGGGGCATTTCCGCCCTTCAACCGTGACGGATATCAACTTTGCCGGCATCGAGCGTGACGCAGACGAGTGAAGCAGCGCAGCGCTATGCGCGCGCGCTGTTCGAACTGGCGCAGGAAAAAGGTGCGCTCGCAGCTGTTTACAAGGATTTCAAGGCGTTCGCCGAGAGCGTGAAGACGTCGAAAGACCTCACCAAACTGCTCGACTCGCCCGCTTTCAGCCGCGAAACCAAAGTCGGCGCACTGGCCGCCCTCGCCAAGAAGGCCGGCTACTCGCCGATCTTCAGCAAGTTCGTCGGCGTGATGGCCACCAATGGCCGCTCCAAGGATATCCTCGGCGCCGAAGCCGCTTTCGACCAGCTTTACGCGAAGCAGCGCGGCGTCAAACGCGCCGTTGTGCGGACCGCCCGGCCGATGAGCGACGCCGAGCGCAAGCGCATCGAAGGCATGCTGGCGAAGATCGCCGGCGGCGAAATTGAACTTTCCAGCGAAGTCGAACCCTCGCTGATCGGCGGCATCCAGCTGCGCATCGGTTCCACCCTCGTGGACGCCAGCGTTGCCGCCAAACTCGATAAAATGAACACTGCCATGAAGGGAGCATGAGAAGCTCGATGGACATTTCACCTGCAGAAATTTCGGGCATCCTGAAGTCTCAGATCGAGAACTTCGGCGTTGAAGCTGAAGTCTCCGATGTCGGCCAAGTGCTCTCGGTCGGCGACGGCATCGCCCGCGTTTACGGCCTCGACAGCGTCCAGGCCGGCGAGCTCGTCGAGTTTGAAGGCGGCCTCAAAGGCATGGCCCTCAATCTCGAAAGCGACAACGTCGGCGTCGTGATCTTCGGGGATGACCGCGGCATCAAGGAAGGCGCGACTGTGAAGCGCGCCGGCGAGATCGTTGCTGCGCCAGTCGGCAAAGGCCTGCTCGGCCGCGTGGTCAACGCACTCGGCGAGCCGATCGACGGCAAGGGTCCGCTCAAGGACGTCGCCAGCCGCCAGCGCGTGGACGTGAAAGCCCCGGGCATCATCCCGCGCAAATCGGTGCACGAGCCGATGATGACGGGCATCAAGGCCATCGACGGCATGATCCCGGTCGGCCGCGGCCAGCGCGAACTGATCATCGGTGACCGTCAGACCGGCAAGACCGCCATCTGCATCGACACGATCCTGAACCAGAAAGCGATCAACGACGCTGCAAAGTCCGACAAGGACAAGCTGTTCTGTGTGTACGTCGCCATCGGCCAGAAGCGCTCGACCGTGGCCCAGGTGGTCAAGGTGCTCGAAGAGCGGGGCGCGCTCGACTACACGATCGTCGTGGCCTCGACCGCTTCCGAGCCGGCTCCGATGCAATACCTCGCGCCGTTCACCGGCTGCACCATGGGCGAGTGGTTCCGTGACAACGGCATGCACGCCCTGATCATCTATGACGACTTGTCCAAGCAGGCTGTCGCTTACCGCCAGATGTCGCTGCTCCTGCGCCGCCCGCCGGGCCGCGAAGCCTATCCGGGCGACGTGTTCTATCTCCACTCGCGCCTGCTTGAGCGCGCTGCGAAGCTGAACGACGACAATGGCTCAGGCTCGCTGACCGCTCTGCCGATCATCGAAACGCAGGCAAACGACGTGTCGGCCTACATCCCGACGAACGTGATCTCGATCACCGACGGCCAGATCTTCC
>JAIXVM010000211.1 GCA_027482995.1 Hyphomonadaceae bacterium
GAGTGATTTAGCGCGCATGCCCGCAAACGCAATTTCCCCCGTTGCCGCACGCTGGATCCGCGCCTGGCTGATCCTGCTGGGGCTGATGGTTTACGCGACCGTCCTTGTGGGCGGGGCGACCCGCCTGACCGATTCCGGCCTTTCGATCACCGAGTGGCAGCCCGTGAAGGGCGCCCTGCCACCGCTGAACGATGCGGCCTGGCTGGCCGAGTTCGACAAGTACCGCGAGACAACCCAGTACAAGCTGATGAACAAGGGCATGGAGATGTCCGAGTTCCAGTTCATCTACTGGTGGGAGTGGGGACACCGGCAGCTCGGCCGGGTGATCGGGCTGGTGGCGGTGCTGGGGCTCGCTTTCTTTGCGGCGCGGCGCTGGCTGGGCGGCGGGCTTGGCTGGAAGCTCGCGGGCCTCGTGGCGCTCGGCGGCATGCAAGGCGCGATCGGCTGGTGGATGGTGGCAAGCGGGATGGGCGATACCGAGCGGGTTTCGGTCGCGCCGTACCGGCTGATGACGCATTTCAGCCTGGCGCTGCTGATTCTGTGCGTGATTACCTGGCTCTGGCTGTCGCTTGGCAGCCGCGAGCAGGCGGCGGCGTCGAACCGGGCCCGGCCATGGGCTTTCGGGCTGCTGGCGCTGGTGTTCGTGCAGATGGCGGCCGGGGCGCTGGTGGCGGGGCTCGACGCCGGCCGCACCTATACCGACTGGCCGCTGATGGCCGGGGAACTGGTGCCCAGTCACTATATTCAGGCCGATCTGGGCGTGCGTAGCTTCTTCGAGGGGCGCGCGGCCACGCAGTTCAACCACCGTTTCCTGGCCTATACGCTCTGGGCGCTGAGCCTTGCGGCGGCTTGGCAGTTGCGGGTCAGCGCGCTGGCGCGGCCGGCGGCGGTGCTGGCGGGGCTGGTGTCGCTACAGGCGGTGTGGGGCATCCTTACGCTTCTGAACGCCGCGCCGCTGCCGCTGGCACTGGTGCATCAGGGGCTAGGGGTCATCGTGACGCTGGCGGCCGTTTACCTCGCCTGGCGGGCCTCGGCCAAGGGGCCGGAAGCGGCCTGATTGTAGCGGATTGGCTGGTGTTTGCGGGCATCAACCATAAATGCAGGATGAGGCCGCAGCCCGCGTTGACAAAGGGAAACGCGGCGCTTAAACGCCACCCCTTAATCGAAACTCCTGGAACTTCGAAATCGAGAGGCTCTGAGCAGAGCAATGAAAACCTATAACGCACCTGTGGGCGTAGAGACCAAGTGGGTCGTGATCGACGCGACGGACGTCGTCGTCGGACGCCTTGCTTCCTACGTGGCCAAACGTCTTCGCGGCAAACACCGCCCGGATTTCACCCCGCACGTTGATACCGGCGATCATATCGTCGTCATCAACGCGGAAAAAGCCGTGTTCACCGGCAACAAGCTGACCGACAAGATCTACTACCGTCACACGGGCTATGCCGGCGGCATCAAGTCCACGACGGCCGGCAAGATCCTGAACGGCCGCTTCCCGGAGCGCGCCCTCGAGATGGCTGTGAAGCGCATGATGCCGCGTGAAAGCGCGCTGTCGCGCCAGCAATTCGGCAAGCTGCGCATCTATGCCGGCTCCGAGCATCCGCACGTTGCCCAACAACCCGAGCTCGTCGACTTCAAATCGATGAACCGCAAGAACTCGAAAACGGCCTGATCCTCATGACCGATACCTCCGCTTCCCTGAAAGACCTTGGCGCCATGACCGGCGCACCTTCGGCTCAGCCTGTGCTCAAGGTCGAACCTAAGATCGATGCTCAGGGCCGCGCCTATGGCACGGGCCGCCGCAAATCTGCCACCGCACGCGTCTGGATCAAGCGCGGCACCGGCAAGATCACGATCAACGGCCGGGATCAGGAAACCTACTTTGCGCGCCCGGTGCTGCGCATGGTCATCGCCCAGCCGCTGATCGAAGCGGGCCGCGCAAGCGAGTTCGACGTGATCTGCACCGTCAAGGGTTCGGGCCTGATGGGCCAGGCCGGCGCAGTTCGTCACGGTATCTCGCGCGCACTCGTCGCGTTTGAACCGGGCCTGCGTCCAGTGCTGAAGCCGTTCGGCTTCATGACGCGCGACCCGCGCGTGGTCGAGCGCAAGAAATACGGCAAAGCGAAAGCGCGCCGCAGCTTCCAGTTCTCGAAGCGCTAAACCGCACAAGGTTTATCCAGTTTTCTGGCGGGCGCTTCGGAGACGAGGCGCCCGTTTTGTTTGTGCCCCTGACCTTGAAGGAGTGGGCGGATGAAACCCAAGGTATTCATTGACGGCGAGGCGGGCACGACGGGCCTGCAGATTGCGTCGCGGCTGAAGGCGCGCAGCGATATCGAGCTGCTCTCGATCGAAGAGGCGAAGCGCAAGGACACGGACGCGCGCGCCGCCATCATGAAGAAGGCCGACGCGGTGATCCTCTGCCTGCCGGATGATGCCGCGCGGCTCGCGGTGAGCCTGGTCGAGAACCCGAACACAGTGATCATTGATGCGTCCACAGCGCATCGCACCTCGCCGGGCTGGGCGTATGGATTTCCAGAGATGGACAAGGGGCAGCGCGCGGCGATTGCGGCGTCCGCGCGGATTTCAAATCCCGGATGCTATCCGACGGGGTTCATCGCGCTGGTGCGCCCGTTGGTCGTCTCCGGCCTCTTGCCGGCGGACTGGCCGGCGACGGTAAATGCCGTGTCCGGATATTCGGGCGGCGGCAAGCCGATGATCGCCGAATTCGAGACGCGCGAGACCGAGGACAATTACCGGATCTATGCGC
>JAIXVM010000068.1 GCA_027482995.1 Hyphomonadaceae bacterium
CAACTTTTTCGGCACCGAGCTCGCCAAGGGCGTACCCATTGTTTCATGGATCGACATCTACGACGTTGATCAGACTCCCGTTTTCGAGGCGGAAAGCCCGATTGCGCGACACGTACTCTTTGCGGCACGACTGATTATCGACCTGGTCATTATTGCCGCCCTGCTTCAGGCCATTGGAATTGCCCAGCGCAATCACGGCCAGAAGAACCTGTTCAAGAGCGGTCAGGTGGACCTATTTGACCCCTTCATGGAGAGCAAAATCCTCCTTGATGCCTGGCAGGAGCCGCGTGGCAATGAGCCACCCCTGCTGCCGAAGTGGCAGGACTTTTTTGACGACCACCGGTCAAGAAGCGCGGCGCTTGATCGGGGGGACTACCGCTATAATCCACGCCGCCTGAGTGAACTCAGCGAAGAATTGAATGCGTCGGAAAAGGAGGACGACAAGCGCAGGCTGGCGGTCGTACGATGGCTGGCAGAAGGTCTGCTTGTCGGCTCGCTAGGTGAGCGCCTCGAACGATTGAGCGCTTTGTACGTAGAACTGCTCGAAGCGGAGCGAGCCGAAGCCGACGATGCACACGCGAAACGTCGGAAGTTCGAACGGTTTCTGGACGATGCCATTGCAGATTTTGCCGCGTCCCACTTCGAAGACCGGAGCGAAACGGACTATCAGAACCTGTCACGGCTCTTGAGCCTGATCCGGTCGGACCGCGGCCTTGACGTGCAGCGCACGCGCGCCTTCGCCATGCTGGGCGAGAAGCGCACGCTGGCAGCAGCGCGCACGCTCGCGGCCCGTTTCGCCGACGAAGAACAAGCGCCTGGACTGCTGCAACTGTCCGCCGACGAGGCCCGCCTTTGGTCGCCCAAGCGGCAGGGCCGGATGCCCGACCGCAACTTCGCAGCCGAACAGCTCGTAAACATAAACCTTGCCAGCCAAACCATCAGCGACGCCGACAAGCGGCGGCTGGAAGAGTTGGCGAGCTTGGTTACCCACCGCCGCCTGTCTAGGGGCGAGCAGCGCGAACTGGATGCGTTGAAACGTTATGGTGCTCGCGTGAACATGAAAAAGCGCGAACGGGAAACGTTCGCAGACCTTTATCATGCCGTGTCGGAGTCCATCCGCAGCAGCTAGCTATAGAAGCCCGCCCCAATCATGGCCGAAAAGTGGCGGTGTCTTGATTCGGGGTGGTCTTTGCGCTAGCTTGGCTTTTGCTCAGAGTGCGCAAAAGTAACACCGCTGTCACGAACGAGCCCT
Source organism: Hyphomonadaceae bacterium (assembly GCA_027482995.1). GTDB lineage: Bacteria > Pseudomonadota > Alphaproteobacteria > Caulobacterales > Hyphomonadaceae > Hyphomonas. The sequence continues at coordinate 1,253 of JAIXVM010000068.1, forward strand.
GATCCCCGGCGTTTGAAGGCTGGCCCCTTGAAACGCAGACAATCAGGCCTAACTTATACTCAAATCGAGCATAACGGCTCGGTGATGGAGGATTATCATGGCGCGTCTCATTGATGCCGGCCCCGGCTGCCCCACCCCGACCCCGCTGCGCGGCAAGTCCGCTGCCGAAGCGCGCGGCCTCGTCTATGATGACGCCGTGAAGGCCGAGACCGACGCGCTTTATCCGCTCGTCGCCGATTTCGTGACGCCCATGGAATGGCCGGCGATTGCGCCGCTCGTCGCCGGGATCAACCGGCTGAAGCGCGCCAAGAACGCGGTGATCCTTGCGCACAATTACATGACGCCGGACATTTTCAGCCTTGTCGGCGACTTCCGGGGCGACAGTCTCCAGCTTGCCCGCGAAGCCGCGGCGACCGACGCGGACATCATTGTCCAGGCCGGTGTGCACTTCATGGCGGAGACGTCGAAGATCCTCGCGCCGGAGAAGACGGTGTTGATCCCCGACACGCGCGCAGGCTGTTCGCTCGCCGCCTCGATCACCAGCGCCGATGTTCGCCTGATCAAGCAGAAGTTCCCGGACTATCCGATCGTCACCTACGTGAATTGCACCGCCGACGTGAAGGCTGAGTGCCACATCACCTGCACGAGCTCGAACGCCGCGCAGGTGGTCGAACACATCGCCAAGGAATGGGGCTCTGACACCGTGATCCTGGTGCCGGACCAATATCTCGCGACGAACGTGGCTGCGCAGACGGGTATCCGCATCCTGACCTGGCCGGGCGCCTGCGAAGTGCATGAGCAGTTCTCGGGCGAAGACGTGCGCCAGCTGCGCGAGGCCCATCCGGGCGTCATCATCCTTGCGCACCCGGAATGCCCGCCGGACGTGCTGCAGGAAGCCGACTTTGCCGGCTCGACCTCGGCCCTCTCGAACTATGTGACCGAGAACCAGCCGGCGAAGGTCGTGCTGCTGACGGAATGCTCGATGAGCGACAACGTGGCGGCGGAGAACCCGAACGTGAACTTCATCCGACCGTGCAATCTCTGCCCGCACATGAAGCGCATCACGCTAGAGAACATTTATGACTGCCTCGTCAGCGGCAAGCATGAAGTGACCATCCCGGAAGATGTGCGCCTGCGGGCGAAGGCGGCGCTGGATGCGATGCTGGCCTTGCCGAAAATGGCCCGGCCCCTGTCGTTCAAGACAGGCCAGGCGCCGATGGAACTTGAATACGCCGTGTGATTCAGACGGCTTGCCAAGGTGAGACCAAAGCAGTGAACTCAACCGGACCCCAACCCGAGGAGGCGTCCATGTCGAACTACCTGAAGCCCGTTTTCGGACTGATGTTTCTGGCGCTCGCGGTGAGCCTTCCCGCAAGCGCGGTGAAGGGCAAGACCGGCGCGGACCAGTCCGACGTGCTGGGCAACTGGAGCTTCCAGACGCGGCCCTACCGCGAAGGCCAGTGCGTGATGACCGGCACGATGAACCTTTCTCCGCATCCGGACGAAGGCCGCTATACCTGCGAGCTGACCGCCGTGGAGATGTGCTCGATGTGGGGCCGCTCCGTCGTGCGCCAGTCCTGCGAGGCGACGCGCTTCGGCAACCAGGTCTCGATCCGCTCGACCATCGAGGAGATGCTGGAAAGCAAGATGCCCGAGATGGTCTATGTGCCGGACAATTTCACCCTGACGATCCAGAGCCCCGAGCGGATGTTCGGCGCGCTGGTCTCCGCCGTCACCGCGCCGGCCGAATTCCGCCGCGCGAATGACGGGATTTCCTGATCCGCCGATGTTCGAGGGGGCAGACCACCGGGTGCGCGCCGAGGCCGGCGCGAGTGTTGACGTGCTCATCGTGGGCGCGGGCCTTGCGGGCCTGTTCCTCGCGCTGAAGCTGGCGCCGCGGCATTGTCTCGTCGTCTCGCCGTCGACGCTCGGCCAGGCCGCGTCGTCCGCCTGGGCGCAGGGCGGACTCGCCGCAGCGCTCGATCCGAAGGACAGCGCGGCGCAGCACGCCGCCGACACGGTCGCGGCTGGCGCGGGCCTCGTTGATCCGGTGATTGCGCGCCTCATAGCCGAGGACGGCCCGGCGCGGGTGCGCGACCTGCTGGCGCTTGGCGTTCCCTTTGACCGCTCGCCGGACGGCACGCTCGCGCTCTCGCTGGAGGCGGCGCATTCGCATCCGCGTGTGGCGCGTGTTTCGGGCGACCTTGCGGGCAAGGCGATCATGGACGCTCTTGTGGCGGCGGTCGCGGCGACGCCGAGCATCGAGCTGATCGAAGGCGCGCGGGCGGTCTCGCTGTTGCAGGATGCCAATGGGCGGATCGCCGGCGTTGTGCTGCGCGACGCGGCCGGGCGGCTGACGCCGCGTACCGCACGGGCTACAGCGCTCTGCACGGGCGGCTCCGGCGGTCTGTTCAAGGTGACGACGAACCCGCGCGAGGCGCAAGGCGACGCGATTGCGATGGCGTATGAAGCCGGCGCGCTGCTTGCCGATCTCGAATTCGTCCAGTTCCACCCAACCGGCATTGATATCGGACGCGACCCGGCGCCGCTCGCCACCGAAGCGCTGCGCGGCGAAGGCGCCACCCTGCACAATGCCGACGGCCGCGCCTTCATGACCGACTACCATCCGTTGGCGGAGCTTGCACCGCGCGATGAAGTGGCACGCGCGATCCATGCCGAGCGGATGGCCGGGCGCGGCGCTTTCCTCGATTGCCGCAAGGCGGTGGGCGATCATTTCCCGGATCATTTCCCGACCGTGTTTGCTGCCTGCATGAGCGCAAACATCGACCCGCGCACCGACCGCATCCCGGTCGCGCCCGCCGCGCACTACCACATGGGTGGTATCGTCTCGGACCTCTGGGGTCGCTCGACCCTAGCCGGCCTGTCCGTATGCGGAGAATGCTCGTCGACCGGCGCGCACGGTGCCAACCGGCTCGCCTCGAACTCGCTTCTCGAAGCGGTTGTCTTCGCTGAGCGCATTTCGCGGCGGCTGATGTCGGCCACGCTGGACGCGCCGGCCGCCAGCGCAGCGGTGATCCCGGCCACCTTGCCGGATCACCGTCTGCTGCAGCTTCGCGAAGCCATGTCCGCCCATTGCGGCGTGGTGCGCGAGGCACGCGGGTTGACCAAGCTGCTGGACCTCTGTGCACAGATGGAACCCGAAGCGCCCGGCGCCCCGGCCCTGACCGCCGCGCGGCTGATTGCCGAGGGCGCCCTGGCCCGCGCCGAAAGCCGCGGCGGCCATTTCCGCAGCGATTTCCCGGAGACCGGAAAGCCGCAGCGCCAGTTCATTGCCCAGCCTGCCAGCGAACGCGTGATCCCATGACACCTGAAATTCCGCCGCTGCCGGCGGTGATCCTCGACCCGATCGTGCGTCTCGCGCTGACCGAAGATCTCGGCCGCGCCGGAGACCTGACGACCGATGCAACCATTCCGGCCGGCACCGAAATGCGCGCCGTCATTGCCGCCCGCAAGCCTGGCGTCCTCGCCGGCCTCGACGCGGCGGCCTACGCGCTGAGGCTGATCGATCCGGACGTTCGCCTGACGATCCGGACAGGGGACGGCGCGGCGCTCACGCCCGGCGACACGATTGCCGAACTGTCCGGCTCCGCGCGTTCGATCCTGATGGCCGAGCGCACGATGCTGAACTTCCTTGGCCGCCTCTCCGGTGTGGCCAGCCTGACCCGCCAGTATGTCGAGGCGGTCGCCCACACCAAGGCGCGCATCGTCTGCACACGGAAGACCACGCCGGGCCACCGGGCGCTCGAGAAGCGCGCCGTGCGCTGCGGCGGTGGCACGTCCCATCGCTACGGCCTCGATGATGCAATCCTGATCAAGGACAACCATATCGCTGCCTGCAACGGCTCTATCGCAGACGCGATGACCCGCGCGAAGGCCTATGCGGGGCACTTGCGCATGATCGAGATCGAGGTCGACCGGCTCGACCAGCTCGAGGAAGCGCTGAAGCATGGCGCACACGCCATCCTGCTCGACAATATGGACCTCGCGACCTTGCGGGCGGCGGTGGCCATGACGGCGGGCCGGGTCGCGCTCGAGGCGTCGGGCGGCGTGACACTGTCCTCGGTTGCGGCGATTGCGGAGACGGGCGTCGATTTCATTTCGTCCGGCGCGCTGACACATTCAGCGCCAAACCTTGACCTCGGGCTGGATGTCGTCTGAGACTCCCTGGGGCAGCGCCGGAACCCGGCGCGAGAGATTCGGGAACCACGGACATGACCGCTGCTAACGGCCGCAAGAGCATTTTCATCACGGGCGCTGCCTCCGGCATCGGCGCCGAAACGGCGCGCTACTTCTCGAAACGCGGCTGGTTCTGCGGCCTCTATGACGTGAACGAGATGGGCCTCAAGGCGGTGGCCGCTGAACTCGGCGCCGGCAACAGCCACGCCGCAAAGCTCGATGTGACGAAGCGCGCCGACTGGGCGGCCGCCATTGCCGGCTTCAGCGCGGCGACCGGCGGCAAGATGGACGTACTGTTCAACAATGCCGGGATTGGCCGTCACGGCTGGTTCGAGGACGTGCCGCCGGAGGACTCCGATCTCGTCATCGACATCAACGTCAAGGGCGTGATCAACGGCGTCTACGCCGCCCTGCCGCTGCTCAAGGCGACGCCCGGCGCGCGGATCGTCAACACGGCCTCGACGGCCGGCATCGTCGGCGCGCCGCAGCTTGCTGTGTACTCGGCTTCCAAATGGGCCGTACGCGGATTGTCCGAAGCGCTGGATGCCGAGTTCCGCGACCTCGGCATCAAGGTCACCAGCCTGATGCCCTGGTTCGTCGACACACCGATCCTCGACATGGGCAGCAAGGATGGCGCCAACGAGAAAATGTCCGACCAGATGAAGGCAAGCGGCGCGACCATCTATCCGGTCTCGCTGGCCGCCGAGAAGGCCTGGGAAGCGGCGCACGGCGAGGATATCCAGGTCATGGTGGGCGGCGAGGCAGAGCGCGCGCGCTTCATGACGCGCTGGCTGCCCGGCCTCGTCCGTAAGCAGATCAAGGCACGCGTGCCGCCGCGCAGCTAAACTCGCGCCGCAAACGCCAGGCCGTCTCGAACGGCAGCGGCACGGTCTTATCGAAATCGGCAGGTGCGCAGAATCTGTCCCGAAAGCCGGGCGAGCACGTCGTCTTCAGTTGCAAAAAGGCCGTCGATGAAACCATCGACGGCCTGGAAGATTTGAGGGTCAGTCGAGCCTGACTTGTAGCGTTGCGATCAGAGCGCGGCGTCTTCAGCAGCGGCTTCGGCGGGCGCTTCGGCCGAAGCTGCGTCCTTGGACGGTACCGTCTGGATGCTCATCAGGCGCGGCGCAGAGGTCGAGATCGTGCGGGTCGAGGTCGAAACAGCGGCCGGGGCCGTGGTCGGCGCGATCGTGTAGTAGGCGTCGTCGCCAGCCGAAGGACCATCCGTGAACAGAAGGCTTTCATCGGCTGCGTCCATGCCGGCGGCTTCGGCGTCCAGCGCAGCCAGTTGCAGCGCGGCCGAGTCCTTGCGGGCCTGGAAGTTGCGTTCCACGCTTGCCCATTCGGCGCCGCGCGGGAAGCGATAGAAGATGTGCAGGCCGACCTTGTTGGTCTGGATCAGGCCGGAGTTCCAGATCGGATCCACGTAGGTCGCGTGATAATGGGTTGCGCCGCCGGTGCGCTCCTCATTGAGGTTCATCAGCGTGTGGGCAGCGATGCGCTTCGCGCGCTCCCAGTTCTCGCCCTTGGGCTTCACCTGCAGGGCGCCGTCACAAGTAAAGGTGAACTGGCAGCCGGTGGTGCGGGTTGCGCCCTGGAAGACCACGCCGCAAGCCGTATCCGGATAGCGATGGTCCTTCATCCGGTTCGAAATGACTTCGGCAACGGCCAACTGGCCTTCGAGCGGCTCGCGGGCCGACTCGTAGTACACAGCCTGCGCCATGCACATCAGTTCGGAATCGATGGTTTCGGCGCGCTGGACTTCTTCGGCGCGGAACGTGGCCAGCGTCTGCAGCGCAGCGCCGTCACGGTCGCGCATCGCATAGCGGCTCATCGAGGAATCGGGATCACGCTTCAGCGTGTACTCAACGGTGCGCAGCCACGGCGTGTCGAGCAGCGCCGGGGTGTGGGCGGCCGTGCGAACAGCGAGGCCGGCATCCTGGTAGGCTGCAAAGCGTTCGGCTTCGGCGCGGTACTCGGCTTCGGCGCGCAGGCTGACTTGCTGGTTCGAGATGACTGGAAGCGAGACGGATGCAGTGACTGCACAGACGGCGATCAAGCCGCCCCGGATGAGCACTTCGCGTTGTTCCTGGTCGGTCATGCTCAGCCACCACCGTTTGAGCTTGTTACCCAGCTCATTGAGGGAGGCCAGAGTCATCTGGCTTGATTGAAAAAACCTTAACATCACCATTCCTCATCACCCGGCCAGCGGTATTGTTCCGCTCTGTGACCCGGGTCTTCAGGTTCATACGCATGCTTCGAGGACCGAACGCGCCCTACCACGCCCTTGCAGGCATGGAGGGACTAGGCCCACCCAGACCTATCTAGCAATAAATCAGCCAACCTTCAGAGTGACAAAACCGAAAGGGTCTCCCCCCGGTGGAAGGGACACCCTCAGGCAATTTCAAGGAAATTGCGTATAGCTGCTTGAAAACAATAAGCTTTCAGGACCCAAACAAGGCAACCTGAGCGATTCCCCGGGAGGGTGAGTGTTGCTGAGAAACAACACTCAAGGCGTGCCGGTTTTGGGCCCGAACCCCTATTTCGAGGCGTCTTTGAGCGCCGCCTGTGCCGCGGCGAGGCGCGCGATTGGCACACGGTAAGGTGAACAGGACACGTAATCGAGGCCCGCCCGGTGGCAGAATTCCACCGAAGCCGGGTCGCCGCCGTGCTCTCCACAAATTCCGAGCTTGATGCCCGGACGTGTGCGCCGGCCCCGCTCCGCCGCGATCTTTACCAGCTCGCCGACGCCTTCCTGGTCCAGCGTCACGAAGGGGTCTTTTTCGTAAATGCCCTTCTCCGAATAGACCTGCAGGAACCGGCCGGCATCGTCGCGGCTGATGCCCAGCGTCGTCTGCGTCAGGTCGTTGGTGCCGAAGGAGAAGAAGGCCGCGGAGTGCGCAATCTCGCCCGCCTGCAATGCGGCGCGCGGCAGCTCTATCATCGTGCCGACGGTGTAATCAACCG
>JAIXVM010000161.1 GCA_027482995.1 Hyphomonadaceae bacterium
AAGTCCACCGACTGGCCCACCTGGTATGCCGGCAACGAATTCGAAGCCGCCCGCAAGGAAAGCCTCGGCGGGCAGTAACCGGCGATGCTGTCCTACCAGCACGGATTTCACGCGGGCAACCGCGCCGACGTGCTGAAGCACGCCGTGCTGGACTTCGTGCTGCGTGATGTGGCGAAGGGGCCCCGGCCCGTCCTCTACGTCGAAACGCATTCCGGACGCGGACGATATGACCTGACCGGCCCGCAAGCCCGCAAGGGCGGCGAGGCCGACACCGGAATCCTCGCCTTGCTGAAGGGCGAGGCGCCTGCAGGCTTCGGCGACTGGCTCAGCCTTGTGCGGGCACGGACGGAAAAAGACTATCCCGGCTCGCCCGCCCTTGCGCTCGCCCGCCTGCCCGCCTCTGCGCGCGCCATCCTGTTCGAGCGCCATCCGGCAGAGTTCAAGGCGCTGACGGAAAACATCGGCGCCGATCCCCGTGTCCTGATCCGCGAAGCCGATGGCTATGCCGGCGCGCTGAAACTCGCCCCGCGCGGGCACGAGCAGATCGTGGTCCTCTCTGATCCAAGCTACGAAACCCGCCGGGACATCGAAGCGCTCGCGCTCTGGACGCCGAAAGCGCTGAAGCGCTGGCCGACCGGCATCCTAATGCTCTGGCTGCCGCTGTTTCGCGATGGCCGCGAGTCCGAGTTTGGCGAACTCCTGGCCGAACTCGGCGCCAACCTGATCGCGGGCGCCCGCTGGCCCGTCAAACCGTCCGAAACGAGTTCCCTCGAAGGCACAGCCATGGTCGGTTTCCGCGTGCCAGATCCCGTCGCGCGCGCGTCCGAAGTCATGGCGAGAGATCTGGAAGCCCAGTGGGCAAGACAGGCCTGAGGCCTGACCCGCTTTCGGCGCGAAGCCGAAAACCTTGCAATCTGTATTTACTTTAACGCGAGTTAATGTAGTTTTCTAATATGGATTGCATTTCCGGAATTGACCCTGACCGATCCCGGCTGGACGCCCGTCCCGTCTCCGCTGCCTTTCATCTGGCCGTGATTGAGCAAGCCATCGCCTTCATCAGCGTGAACCTGCCCCGGGGTGCATCCGCTCCGGACGCCGCCGAACTGCAGGCCGCCTGCCAGGACGCGGCAGAGGCGCTCGCCGAGCTCAAAGCCACCCTGTGCCGAGCCCCGGCAACCCGCGCCACCGCCTGATCCTGACGAAAACCGCCCCGTCCGTTGGCCGCGGATTTGCATTGCCCGCCGGAACTCCATCTTGCAGACAGTGTCATGTCCGAAACTCACGCAAAAGCCGATTCAAAGCGCCCGGTGATGGACATTCTCGTCCAGCGCCAGCTCGACAACATGGCGACTGGCAACTGCGCCTATCTCGAAACCTTCATGCGGATGGTCCAGCGCTCGGGCACCGACATGCGACTCGTGTTTGCGCCCTGGCAGTCCTTCGGCAACCGCCCCTGGGCCGGCGTTCACCCGCGCCTGGCAAGCCTCACAACCAGCATTCTCTGGCCCGGCGCCATCAAGGTCGGCAGCCGCTATTGGTCCCTCTCGCCGCGCATCTGGACCCGCTTCGCCATTCGCCTCGTGAAGGAAGCGGCTCGCCGGATGGGCGCGAAGATCATCATCCCCAGCTATCTCGGCCGCGAGATCAGCGACCAGGAAGCGACCATCGTCGCGCGTGCCTGCGATGCCAGCCCCTCCGCGATCACGCTGGCCGAATACAGCTCGATGGGCCCGGTGCTCAAAAAGGTCAAATCCAAAACCATCCGGTCGTGCCTGATGCACGACCTGCTCTCCGACCGCGCCGAGCGCTTCCGTGACGGTGGCCAGGTGATCGACTTTGACGAGACGAGCCTCGAGACCGAAATCGGCTGGCTGTCGGCCTGCGATCTCATCTTCTTCATCTCGGCCAACGAAATGGCGAAGGTGAAGCGGCACTTGCCGGATGTGCAGATGGTCTGGGTGCCCCCGGATGCGCCAGATTACAAGATGGGGGAAACAACCGGCGAACCCCGCGTTGTCTTCATCGGCACGGTACACGGCGGCAATGCCGAAGCGGTGAGCCACTTTCTCGATGATATCTGGCCGAAGATCCGCGCCAAGGCGCCCACGCTCGAATTCTGGATCGTTGGGTCAATCGGCAAAACCCTGACGCCCGCCCGCGCCGCCCTGCCCGGCGTCAAGGTCCTTGGCCGCGTCGAGTCGCTTGAGTCCATCGGCGGCGCCAACGCCATCGGCGTGGCGCCGACCCGCTTTGCCACCGGCACCAGCATCAAGGTGGCCGAGTATCTCCTCCTCGGCTTGCCCTGCGTCGTCTATCCGCTGGCGCTCGAAGGCTTCGGCAATGTGCTGGACGATCTGGTAGTCTCTGCGCCGGGCCCGGACGCCTTCGCCGCCGAGATCCTGAGCCTTGCCGCGGATGGTCCGCGCCGCCTCGCTCTGTCCGACGGTGCCCGCAAGCATGCGCGCACGCGCCTGTCCCACGACGACGCCATCGCCGCCATCCATGCTGTTTTGCGCAAGCAAAACTAGGCTTTCAGAACGTTCTGAAAGAACGGCAACAGTTCTCGATAAAATTCCACAACACCACCCGGATTACCTTGGTGGTTAGCGGCTCGGTAGAAAAAGAAGAGTTCATTCTGCAAATCGACCAGCGTTGCGCGCTTCTTCGCCATCGCTTCGTCAGCGCTCTGTCCAAGCGACCCAAAGTGCGTGTAGCCGTTGAAAGAAGCCGCAAACTTCAAGACTGCCGCTCGGTCATCCGGGTCTGGAAGATCAGAAAGCCGCATTTCTTCCCCCACAACTAAACACCTGACTATCAGAGGCATTGGCGATCAAAAAGAGCGGGGCCGGATCGCTCCAGCCCCGCCCGAATTATACGTTCACTGACGATACTTATTCAGCGGCGACCAGAACTTCGGTGGCCGAAAGGTCGGTGTAGCGCTTCAGGTGATGATCGACATTGCCGAACTCGGAGTCGATGATCGTCAGGCGCTTGAAGTAGT
>JAIXVM010000121.1 GCA_027482995.1 Hyphomonadaceae bacterium
CGGTTGAGGCAACGCAGGAACGTCGATTTTCCGCAGCCCGATGGGCCGATCAGGGCGGTTACGGCCCGGTCCGGGAAGGACATCGACACATCATGGATCGCCTCGGCCTGGCCGTAGAACACCTTGATGTTCCGGCAATCAATGCGCGGGCCGCCATCTTTCGTGCGCTGGAGCGTGAGGCTGTCGTCCATCATCGGGTTTCCCGGGCTCGTATCCATCACCATCTCCGTTCGTATTTACGCCGCAGGAATACCACGAGCCCGTTCATCAGCAAAAGGAAGGCGAGCAGGACGATAATCATCGCCGATGTCAGCGGCTCCCAGGCCCGTTCGGCGTTGTTCGACCAGCTGAAGATCAGCACCGGCATGACCGTGGACTCATCCGTCGGGCTTCTGGGCACATCGCCGACAAAGGCCACCATGCCGATCAGCAGCAGCGGGGCGGACTCGCCCAGCGCGCGCGCCATGCCAAGAATGGCGCCGGTCAGGATGCCGGGCGCCGCCAGCGGGACGACGTGATGGAACACGGTCTGCATCTGCGAGGCGCCCACCGCGAGCGCGCCGGAGCGGACCGACGGCGGCACGGCTTTCAGCGCGGCGCGGGACGCAATGATCACAACCGGGAACGTCATCAGCGCCAGCACAAGTCCGCCGACCAGCGGCGCCGAGCGCGGCATGCCGAGGAAGTTTATATACAACGCCGCGCCGAGCAGGCCGAATACGATGGAAGGCACAGCGGCCAGATTGTTGATGTTCACTTCGATGAATTCCGTGACCCGGTTCTTCGGGGCGAACTCTTCGAGGTACACCGCTGCGAGGATGCCGATCGGCATGGCCACGAGCGCGGTCACGAGCATGGTCAGCAGCGATCCGACGATGGCGGCGAGGCCGCCTGCGAGCTCGGGATACGTGCTGTCGGAATTGGTCAGCAGCGTCGTACGCGGCACGCGCTCGATCCGGCCCATGTCTTTGAGAGCCAGGGTCCAGGCGATTTGCTGGTCGCTGATCGTGCGCTCGCTTTCGAGGGCCACGATCAGGCGTGCCTTTGATTGCAGGCGCGCAAAATCCTTGATGTTGCCGGTCAGCAATTCGAGATGGCCGCTCCCGGCCGAGATCTCGGTGAGCCGCCCCGTGCTCGGTCCCGCGGTCAGCAGAACGCTCGGCTCGGGAGCGTCCGCCGGCAAATCAGCGGCGGCGACGGCCTTTGCGGCGACGACCGCGTCGAACGCACCGGCACCCGTCACGCGGTAGCCGCCGTCGACCTCGCCTTTGATCGCCGCAATCGGGCCGACATCGAGTTTGCGTTCGCGGACGCCCTGCCCTTTGAGATATAGGTCAAGATCGTCGTTGAGCGGCGCCGTCAGCGTGATGCGGGTGCCAACCAGTTCCGGCTGTTTCGCGACCATCTGAGCCGTTGGCAGCACAGCGAGGCGCGTCACGAAGTCTGCGACTTCGCGGCGCGAGGCGCGATCCTCGGCGGCTTCCGGGAACGTCTCCAGCAGGTTGTCGCGAACGAGACCATAAAAGCCTTCGACATTCCGCGCGATATCCTCAGGCCGCCCGGCGCCTTCCGGCGCGATGACGGCGGGGTCGAGCGTGATGTCGTAATTGACGACGTGATAGGTCGCCGCTGACAGTGCCTGCGAACCGATCGTGAAGATCAGCACGGCGAGCGCGCCGAGGGCGATCAGGATCGCGCTGAGGCCGTAATAGCGAAACCGGCCATCCGCCGCGCGGCGCTTCTTCAAGCGCTTCATGGCACTGGTTTTCGAGGTCTGGGTGCGGGCGGTATCAGTCATACTTTTCCCGGTATTTCTTGACCACGCGCAGGGCCACCACGTTGAAGGCCAGCGTCACGGTGAACAGGACGAGGCCAAGGGCGAATGCGGAGAGCGTCTTCGGATCGTCGAAGCCGGTTTCGCCGGTCATCAGCGACACGATCTGCACCGTGATGGTTGTCAGATCCGAAGTCGGATCCATCGAGATGCGTGCGCTTTTGCCGGCAGCCATCACCACGATCATCGTCTCACCGATGGCGCGCGAAACCGCGAGCAGAAGCGCCGCGATGATACCTGGCAAGGCCGCTGGCACGACCACTTGCTGAACCGTTTCGGACTTGGTCGCACCAAGCGCAAAGGCCGCATCACGAAGGGTTTGCGGCACCGCATTAATCACATCGTCCGACAGCGATGACACGAACGGAATGACCATGATCCCCATGACCAGTCCGGCGGCCAGCGCGCTGGTGGGCTGCGCCGCCAGGATGGGCTCGCTGGCAAGGCCCAGCTGGATGGCGGTTTCGTTGATCCAGATCGAGGCGCTGCGAATGCCTGGGGCAACGACGAGCAGCGCGAAGAAGCCGTAAACCACGGTCGGGATACCGGCGAGAATTTCGAGGATCGGCTTGATCCAGGCCCGCGCAGCGGGCGAGGCATACTCCGACAGGAAAATGGCAGAGAACAGACCGATCGGCGCGGCCACCAGCATCGCGATAAAGGCGATCATGAATGTGCCGAAGAAGAGCGGCAATGCGCCGAACTCGGCTTCAGTCTGGGCATTCCAGCGGGTGCCTGTGAGGAAGTCCCAGGCCGAAACCTTCTGGAAAAAGAGAAGGCTCTCGTAAAGCAGGGACAAGACAATCCCGGCCGTCGTGGCGATGGCGACGCCTGCGCACAGGAACAGCACCAGTTCCATGCCGTTCTCGACGAGCGCGCGAGCGCGGAAGTCGGACTTCAGACGGCTCTGCCCCCAGAAAATGCCGAACGCGGCGACAAGGCCGAGGAGGACCAGCGTACCTGCGTTCACCAGGCCGCGCAGTTCGAGATAGCGGTTGGTGATCGCCTCGAAGACGCGGTCAGCGCCTGCGCTGGCGGCGCTTCCAGCGGCCAGCCGGACCGAGTCGAGATAGCTCTGCAATTCGACTGGCGACAGCCTGGAGAATGAAGATGGCAACTCGCGCGCCAGCTGGCCACGCGTCAGCATTTCGCCGAATGCCGCATATGAAAAGGCGATGACCAGGACCGGTATGGTTGCCCACATGGCAACGTAATAGCCATGGTAGTTCGGCCGCGAATGCATGCGCCCGGTCGTCGACATAAGCAGTCTTTCGGCGCGCGTCCGGCCAAGAAAGAATGCCGCAGAACCGAAGACCGCGATCAAGGCGATCAGCAGCCAGCCCATCGGTAGTTGTCCGAGCTGTTGCAGCATGACGAACCCTGTGGCGACCCTCCCGTCCCTTAAAAGCTGCCTGCGACGGTTATGTGACAAATCGGCCAGATTTGCGAGGTTGCCGCGATCCCTTGCGCGAAAAGCACAACTCCGCCAGTTTCGCGCCCATGAACACGCAAGAACACACGGGCCCTTCCTGGCACGGCACCACGGTCATCGCCGTCCGCAAGGGCCAGAAACTGGTCATGATGTCTGACGGGCAAGTCTCGATGGGCCCCACGATCATGAAGGGCAACGCGCGCAAGGTGCGCCGGATTGCCGATGGCAAGATCCTGGCGGGATTTGCCGGGGCGACGGCCGATGCATTTACCCTGTTCGAGCGGCTGGAACAGAAACTGGAACGCTTTCCCGGCCAGCTTCAGCGCGCAGCTGTGGAACTCGCCAAGGACTGGCGCACCGAGCGATACCTGCAGAAGCTGGAAGCCCTGCTGATCGTGGCGGACCAGACCAGCACGCTTGTGATCACCGGCTCGGGCGACGTGCTTGAACCTGAATTCCCTGTGGTCGCCATTGGCTCTGGCGGCAATTTCGCCCTCGCCGCCGCCCGCGGGCTTTATGACTACGAAACGGACGCCGAAGTGATCGGACGCAAGGCGATGCAGATCGCCGCCGATATCTGCGTTTACACCAACACGCACTTCACGGTGGAGGTCCTCGATGTTTGACCGGTCCGATATTCGCGCCGCCGCAGATGCCGGTATCCTGACCCGGGATCAGGCGAGCCGTCTCGAGGCCTTCCTTGCGACCCGCGCCGACCCGGTCACCAAGGGCATGCCGGAGCAGACCGAGAACCTGCGTTTCCTCAACAACTTCAACGACATCTTCATCACGATCGGCATCGTGATCCTGGCGATGGGCCTGACGGCGATCACCGGCCTGTTTTTCGGCCCGCGCTTCTGGTCCATGGTGACGGGCGGCAGTGTCGGCGCGTTTGGCGCAGTTATCCTGATGCCGGTCGCCGGCGTGATGTGGCTGCTCGCCGAGTATTTCGGGCGCCGCCGCCGGATGCTGTTGCCGACCATGGCAGCCATCACGGTCTTCACCCTGTATTCCGGCCTGTCCTTCGGCATGATTGCCAGCGGGATCACAGGCGCGAACGCGGAGACGATCACCAGCTTCACGCAGGCCTGGGACACGCTCGGCAATACCGGCATGGGCACCTTCATCGGATGCTGCGGGGCCGCGGCCATTGCCTGGCTGCGCTTCCGCCTGCCCTTCTGCATGTTCCTGATGGCCGTTTCGGCAGCGGCGGCGGCGTATACGTTCGCCGGCTTCTTCGGCGATGCGGGCCTGATCTTCGGCGGATTCCTGTCGATCATCATCGGGCTTGCGACGCTCGGCGCGGCCATCTGGTTCGACCAGAAGGACCCGGGGCGGATCACGCGCCTGTCGGACAACGCCTTCTGGCTGCACGTGGCGGCTGCACCGCAGATCATCCTCGGCCTGCGCGGCATGATCATGGGTGCGCCGAATGCGACGCCGAGCACACCGGAAGCGGCGCTGCTGCTCGCCTGCCTGATCGGGCTCGGCCTGTTGTCGCTGGCGCTGAACCGGCGCGCGCTGGTGGTGTCGAGCCTGCTCAGCTTCTGGCTGGCGCTCGGACAGGTCGTCGATGCGGTTGGCGGCGACGGCACGACCGGCTTCATCGCCACCACGATGCTGCTCGGCACCGGCATCATCCTCCTCGGCGGGGGCTGGCACACGGCCCGGCGCTGGGTGCTGGGCTGGGCGCCGAAGACGGGACTCGCCGCGCGGATTTTTCCGCCGGAGCCTGTGTAAAAACAGTCCACAAACCGTCCATAAAAACGCGTATGGACTACCCCGACTTATGGACTGATCCGACATCTGTCCGAGACCTTTGAGGCCATCCCGATGACCGAACTGACCCCGCGCGAAATCGTTGCTGAACTTGACCGGCACATCGTCGGCCAGACGGCGGCGAAACGCGCCGTCGCCATCGCCCTGCGCAACCGCTGGCGGCGCAAGCAGACGCCGGACAACCTGCGTTCGGAAATCACGCCGAAGAATATCCTGATGATCGGGCCCACGGGCGTCGGGAAAACGGAAGTGTCGCGCCGGCTCGCCCGGCTTGCGAATGCGCCGTTCCTGAAAGTGGAGGCCACCAAGTTTACCGAGGTGGGTTATGTCGGCCGGGACGTCGAGCAGATCGTCCGCGACCTCGTGGAAGCGGCCGTTGGCATGGTGCGCGAGCAGAAGCGTGCGGGCGTGGCACAAGCTGCGAAGGACAAGGCGGAAGAGCGGTTGCTCGACGCGCTTGTCGGCGCCGAGGCGCAACGTTCAACGCGCGACGTGTTCCGCAAGAAACTTCGCGCCGGAGAACTCGACGACAAGGACGTCGATATCGATTTCGCGGAAACAGCCGGCGGGCCGATGCAGATGCTGGACCTGCCCGGCCAGCAAGGCGCGATGGGCATGATCAACCTGTCCGAAATGCTCGGCAAGGCGATGGGCCAGCGGACGAAACGCGTGCGCACAACGGTGAAGGATGCCTACAAGCCCTTGCTGACGGAAGAAGCCGACAAGCTCGTGGACGAAGAGCAGGTGGTGCGCGAGGCGCTGATTGCGGTCGAAGAGGACGGGATCGTTTTCCTGGACGAGATCGACAAGATTGCGGCGCGCAAGGATCGCGGCGGCGCGGACGTGAGCCGCGAAGGCGTGCAGCGCGACCTGCTGCCGCTGATCGAAGGCACCACGGTTTCGACAAAGCGCGGCGCGGTGAAGACCGATCATATCCTGTTTATCGCGTCAGGCGCGTTTCACGTCGCCAAGCCGTCGGACCTGCTTCCCGAGCTGCAGGGCCGTCTTCCGATCCGCGTCGAGCTCGACCCGCTGACGCGCGATGATTTGCGCCGCATCATGGTGGAGCCGGAAGCAAGCCTGATCCGTCAGTATGAAGCGTTGATGGCGGCCGAGAAGGTGACCCTGGTCTTCGAGGACGGCGCCATCGACCGGCTCGCCGACCTTGCGGAGGCGGTGAACAAGTCCGTCGAGAATATCGGCGCGCGGCGCTTGCAGACGGTGCTGGAACGCCTGCTCGACGAGATCAGCTTTGACGCGCCGGACAAGGCGGGCGAGACCTTCGTGATCACGGCCGCCTATGTCGACGAGAAGGTCGGCGCCCTGGCGGGCAACGCCGACCTTTCGAAGTTCATCCTCTAGCGATTTCCGATCAGTTCGCGTCGAGCATCTCGCACAGGGTGGCGGGTGGCTTTGCGCGCAGCTCCGACACGTCGCCATCGATCAGTGTACAGTCGATCAGATTGTCGGGATGCTTGGTGCGGGACGTGAATACGTTGACGTTCAGCTTCGGCGCGCCTTCGAGGTTTGCCAGCTTTGCAGCGTCGATTCCCGCGCCGGAAATGGTGATGGTCTGATCGACCGGGTTTATGGTCGTCTCAAACTTGCCGATCACATAGACCGGGCCATCGGCCTCGGTCATCGCCTCGGCGACTGCCGGGACCGGCGTGCCAAAGTACATGCCCGAGACCGTGACCGTCTCACCGAGCTCCGCGAGGCGCATTGCGGCGTATTCGGAGAAGCCCAGCTCGAACATCACGTCATGCTCGCCGAGCGCGACCGCTGGCTCGACCGGTGCAGGCACAGCGGCCGTGTCTTCAGCGGCTACGGCCGCTTCGGGCGGCTCGGCTGGCGCGGGTTTGCAGGCCGAGACGAGAGCCGCGAGCACGAGCGGGAAGATGAAAGCGCGTTTGTACATGAGTGAGCCTTGCCAATGAAAAACAGTGGCGGGCCGCTAACACGCGAACACCTGGCTTGTCACCCTCTCCGCGAGCGCAGACGCGGAAGGAGGTTCGGACGGCAGGCTGGCAGGCCGCTCAGGCTTGCCAGCTGATCCCGCCCTGCTCCCGAAGGACCGTTTCTTCGCGGATCAACCGCGCGGTGTAATTGGGAAGCAATACGGTATCGACCGCGACATAGCTGACGCGCGCCTCGGTGCGCCCGAGCACGACCCGCACGTAGCCTTGGTGCAGGTTGTCGGTCCAGCGGACCTCGTCGAGGGCCGCTTCGAATACACGGTCGAGGCGTTCCGGACTGTCGCCCAGCCAGCCGGATTCAACAAAATCGCCCGGCGAGGTAATCCCCGCCGTACCGACCTCAAGCCCCATCGGCTGACCCGAGGCGTCGGACAGGGCGTTTGCCCAGAAGCTGTGGCTGTCGCCTGTCAGGACCAGAAGATCGCTGGCCCCGGCCGCACGGCAGAGCGCATAGAATGCCTCGCGGGCCGCCGGGTAACCGTCCCAGGTGTCCGTATAGAACGGCAAATTCCACTCGCCTTTCCAGAACAGGTTCGTTCCGGCGCCGGGCTGCTCCGCGGCAGGCGCGTCCGCTGGCGTGATCCCGAATTGCTGCACGTCCGGCACCAACATGCGCGCGATGGGGCTAGCGTTGCCGATGACGCGCCACGGCTCACGGGCGGCAACGGAGCGCGACAGACCGGCGGTCAGAACATCTTCCATGCCGCGCGAAATCATCTTCCGCGTGGGATCGCCGATCACATCCGACATGAACGCGTCGCGGTCCGCCGGGCTTTTCAGCGTGTCCTTGTATTTGGAATAGTCGACTTGCTCGCCGCGGGCCGTATGGCGCGTTTCAAGTGTGATCAGGGTCGCAAGATCGCCGATCACGTAAGTGCGCCAGAACTCGGTTCGCGCCTCAACCGTGCCGGGGTCCCGTACCGGCATCCATTCATAGTACGCCTGGATGGACGCGTTCCGGCGCTGGATCCAGTCGCCTTCGGTTTCCGGTTGGTGATTGCCGGCGCCGCCCATCCACGGATTGTTCGTGCTCTCGTGGTCGTCCCAGCAGGCAACGAAGGGGTGCGCCGCATGCATCGCCTGCGAACCGGGATCGGTCTTGTACTGCGCATGGCGCAGCCGGTAGTCATCCAATGTCACCATCTCGTGCGCAGGATTGTGGGCCCGGCCGATGGTGCTCGCCGTTTCATGTCCCCAACCATCGGCGCCGTATTCGTAGATGTAGTCGCCGGTGTGCAACACGAGATCGATGGCGTCGTCTTTCGCAATCGCATCGTAGGCGTTGAAGTGGCCGAAGCAGTAGTTTGAGCAGGACGCGAGCGCGATGCCGAAGTTTTCAACGCGTCCCGCTGGAAGTGTTTTCGTGCGCCCGGTGGGAGAGACTTCGTCGAACGCCTTGAAGCGGAAGTAGACGCGCTCGCCCGGGGACAGATCGCGGGCGATTACCTTCACGGTAAAGTCGGCGGCGGCGGAGGCTGTTTGCGTACCCGTCTTGAGGACGTTGGTGAAACCCGCATCGCTTGCGACTTCCCAGGACACTGGAACGTCGCCGGACGCGCCACTGATCCGTGTCCAGAGCACAATGCTGGTCGCGTCCGGATCACCGCTCGCCACGCCGTGCAGGAACACTTTCGATGACGATATGGTCGCGGGCGCCGGGTCTGCGACTGGCGTACACGCGCTCAGAACCCCGGCGGACCCGAGCCCAACGAGGGCGGACCGGCGATTGATGTGAATAGGCATGGGCATAGCCTTTCGGTTTGGAGGTCCCGGGGCGGAATCTGCCCCCGGATGTAGTGACGGGGCGAAGCCCGAAGGCCCGCCCCGTCTGATCTAGCGCGACAAGCGCAGGCCTTAGAAGGCCTTGCGCACGGTCACGAACAGCTGCTGCGGCGCGCCGGTGACGAGCGTTTGCGAGTCGCCGGAGTTGACGAAGCCGTTGGTGCCGAGCGTACCGACATAGTCCTCGTCGAAGAGGTTCGTTGCGTTCAGCTGGATTTCCAGGCCTTCGAGCAGCGGGTTACCGCCGAAGCGATAGCCGAGCGATGCATCGACGATCGTCCGGCCCGGGACTTCACCGCCGGAGTTCGTGAAGGTGAAGTAGCGGTTGCCGATGTAGTTCGCGCCAAGCGTGCCGAAGATCGAACCATTGTCATAGGCCACTTCCGCGAACGCGATCGTGTCCGGGGTGTTGACGACTTTCTTGCCGGAGGTCAGCGCCTGGACGACGCCCGCACGGTTCACGACGTTTTCCTGGTAACGGGAGTCGTTGAAGGTGAAGGAGCCGAAGAGCGTCAGGTCGTCGGTGAGGAAGACGGAACCGACGAGTTCGATACCCTTGGTTTCGACACCGCCGACGTTCGAGATGACCGGTGCGTTGCCGACAATGCCGGGGCCTTGCGAGACAGCGAGCAGTCGATCGTCAAACTCGACCATGTAGGCAGCGGCGCCGAGCTGGACGAGGCTGTCGGTGTAGCGAATGCCGGCCTCGTAGGTCTGCGAGCTTTCCGGATCGACCGAGCTGATGACTTCGTTCACGACGGTCTGGCTGCGCGAAGAGAACGGGCCGGCTGTCGCTGCCGAGACGAACGCTGCGGCGTTCTTGGCGTACGAACCGAACACGTCGGTCTGGTCCGAAAGTTTGTAGTTGAAACCGACCTGCGGCAGGAAGGATTCATCGGTCTCGATGGTGGCGTTGAGGTCAGAAGCCGTGCCGGCGACCGGCAGGGCGTTGTTGATGATCAGCGTGTCGACCGAGTTTTCGACTTTCAGCGACTTGAAGCCGCCATTGATCTTCAGCGCATCGGTGACCTGCCAGGTATCCTGCAGGAAGAATTGCTGGGTTTCGGTGTCGAAGGTGTAACCCCACTGGGTGAAGAAGGGGTTGCTCAGGAAGTTCAGGAAGTCCTGCCCCGGGGCTGCGCGCTCAGAGCTGTAGAAGCGGCGGAACTGGTCGAAGCTGTTGTTCTCGATCCAGAAGCCGCCCTGGATTTCGTGATCGCCGATCTCGTAGGTCAGGCTGCCGGTCGCGCCCTTGCGGTCGATGCTGTACTCGGTGGTGCGAACCGAGAGCGGTGCGTTGGCGGTGGTCGCGCCGGGGGTCAGGGCGTTCGGCGAAATCAGGTACGGCGTGCCCCAGAGGCCCTGGCCCTTGTTGTTGTGGGAGTAGGCCTGAAGACGCAGGTCGAGGGCGTCGGAGACCGGCCAGTCGATCGCGATATAGCCGAGATCGTCGTCACGCAGACCCGAGGCGTTCCAGTAAGCATCGTCAGCCGAGGTGATCGGCGCGGGGTAGACCAGCGGAGCAGCTGCGTTGGTGACCGGCTGGCCGGTGTCGCCGCGGCGGTGGGCAATGTCGGCGACGAGCACGGCGAGCGCGTAGTTGCTGTCACCGAAGTTGTCCCAGCCACTGCCGAGGCGGCTGATCTGCTCGAGCGAGAGATCCTGGTAGTCGTTCTCGCGGCGCTCGGAGCGGTTGAAGTAGCCCGTCACCGTGGCCGGGCCGATCGGTTGGACGATCTTGAGGGCGTACTGGTCCTGGTTCTGCTCGCCGTCGCCTTTGTATTTTTCCATTTCGCTGGTCATGACCGAAAGCCAGGCGCGCGTCTGGAACGGACCCAGCTCGCCTGAGTCGAGGCGGGCAAAGCCGCGCAGCGTGTTTTCGGAGCCCGTCGTCAGCGCGCCAACGCCGCCAAACTTGTCAGCCGGAGCAACCGAGCTGAACTTCAGTGCGCCGCCGAGATTGCTGGACGATGCGACGTCAAGCGCGCCCGATCCCTGCTGCAGGTCGACCTGGCCGAGGTTCTCGGAGATCAGGGCCCGCGAAATGTGCAGACCATTGTGGTTGCCATAGCTCATGTCACCCAGCGGCACGCCGTCCAGCGTGAAGCCGAGCTGGTTCTGGTTGAAGCCGCGGATGTTGATGCGGACAGCCCACTCGTAGGCGCCGAACGGATCAGCGCCGGAAACGGCGACGCCGGGAAGACGCTCGACGAGCTTGATCGGGCTGGTGCCGGGGGCGAGTTGTTCGAAGACGTCGGCCGTCACGGTCTGCGTCTGACGCACTTCGCCGCCGCCGATGATCACGATCTGGTCCATCACCGCGTTCACGCTGTCGTCGACAGCGGCAGGTGTTTCCTCAACAGGCGCTTGTGCCTGTGCGGTGAAGGCCGTCGCGGCGAGAACTGCCGTCGAAAGCAGAATCGATTTTTTCAATGTCATTGTCGTCGTCCCCGGTTCGTGCCGCGTTGTTCAGCAAATTTCCTGGCAGCGAGGGGAACCGGATACCGGACCCCCACCTGCCTCAGGGCGGCGAACTAGGCGGCGGTGATGACAGAGGTGTGAACTTTTGGCACCGTTTACATGAAACCTTGAATGCCAATCGAAGGACGCATCTGCACGCCTTCAAGTCTGCGTTGACAGGGTTTCATCTGCACGAGACCCGGCATGAATTCTTCAGCGGGTGTTCTGCCGATTTTCACCGGCAGAACGCACCAACGATGTTGTCAGTTGACCGCAGACATCGTGTCCGGATCGTAGACCGGAGGCTCGGTGCCCCAGTCGATCATGATGACCTTGTCCGGCGCGTCGGCCAGGACACGGAACGTGCGGCCACCGGCTTCGGACGGGCCGAGGGGTCCGCATGGCAGGCTGGGCTCTTCGGCCTCGCCGCTCAGGAACTTGCTGTAGGCCAAAGCCTGATCGCCCGTGGGCATAAGAACGAAATCATCATTGGATCCGGGCTCGATCTCGCAGGATTCAGATCCCGGTGACGCCGCACGCACGGCATCGATCACCGCGCCGATCGGCGCGTCCGGCGCCTTGGCGAAGATCTGGATGACGGGGGTGAGCTGGACGCTGCCGTCTTCGCCGATCTGCTCGCGCTGGAAGCCGGGCAGAGCCTCATCGGCGACGAGGCGGAGGGTCGGGCACGTATAGCTCCAGATCGATACGCCGGCCGAGACGACTTCACCCCAGGTGCAGGTGGCGCCATGCATCTGCTCGATGCTTTCGCGCGGCTGCGGCGGCGTTGTTTCAGCGACGACGGCTGCAGCCGGCTCTTCGGCAGCGGGCGCTTCAGGTGTTGTGGGTGTACAGGCCGCAAGCAGGACGGCGGCGATGAGTATCTGGCTGGAACGGATCATTGGTCTCCCCCTTGGTGATATGACCAACAATGAGCATACCGACGTGGCGGGCGAAAATGAGGCGGAAACGGAGTTCAGGCCTTGGCTTCGCGCCGGACCGGCATGTGCTTCTTGCCCCAGTCTTTCATGATGCGCAGGGCGGGGCGGAGTTCCTCGCCCTTCTCCGTCAGCACGTAATCATAACGCTTCGGGGCATCGGAATAGAGGCGGCGTTCAAGCACGCCTTCTTCGACTAAGCGCTTCAGGCGTTCGGCCAGGATATGACGGGTCATGCCACTCGATTCGGCAAATTCCTCGAATTTGGATTTGCCAAGATAGCAGTCGCGCAGAATGAGCAATGTCCAGCGGTCCCCGACGACGGACAGCGTGCGGGCGACGGGGCACCAGTTATCTGAGAGTTCGGACCATTTCATAAGTGACAGTGTTAGCGCATTTTGTCATAAGTTCCAAAACAAAACGTAGGGGCGACGCTGTGGCAAAATTCTTCGAATTCTTCTTCGATTACACCAGCCCGACAGCCTGGTTGGCCGTGCCGGTGGCGCTCGGCGTGGAGGAGCGGACGGGCGCGGAGATGCGGTTCCGGCCGATGTTCCTCGGCGGCGTCATGCAAGGGACCGGCAATCGCCCGCCCGGCGCCGTGCCCGCCAAAGCCAAGTACCTGAACCGGGACCTGCAACGCTGTGCCAAGCATATCGGCATTGAGGTGCACATGAACCCGGCCTTCCCCATCAATACGCTGGGCGTCCTGCGGGCGACCACCGGCATGGCGGACAAGGCTGAGCAGCGGCGCTTTATCCTGACGCTTTTTGAAGCGGCCTGGGGCCAGCCAAATCCTGTGGACCTTGGCGACATGGCAGAAGTGGCCAAGCTATGCGCAGCAAACGGCTTCGATGCCGCCGCCATCGGCGCACTCGCGACGGATCCCGCCAACAAGGAAGCGCTCAAGGCGACGACCGACGAAGCGATCGCGCGCGGCGTGTTCGGCGCGCCGAGCTTCTTTGTAGACGATGACCTGTTCTTTGGTCATGACCGGCTCGACTATGTCGAGCGGTCGCTGGCCTAGACGAAGACGCCGGCCTGCTCGGCGAGCGCCTTGTAGGATTGCTCCGGACGCGGACCAAAGTGTGAAATCACTTCCGCGGCGGCGATATGGCCGAGGCGGGCGCAGATCGCGAGTGGCAGGCCGCGGGCGAGTCCGAACATGAAGCCTGCCGCGTACTGATCACCGGCGCCGGTTGTATCGACAACCTTGGCAACCGGCTCCGCGGGCACAGCGATCGGGGCGCCGTCACCGATGACAACCGAGCCCTTCTCGCTGCGCGTGACGGCGGCAACCGCACATTCGGATTGCAGCGCGCTGAGCGCGACATCGAAATCATCCGTCTCATAAAGCGAGAGCAGCTCGGCTTCGTTCGCGAACACGATGTCGACATAGCCGCGCACCAGTTGGCGGAAACTCGCGCGGTGACGGTCCACGCAGAAACTGTCGGACAGGGTGATGGCGACCTTGCGGCCGGCCGCCTTGGCGATTTCGGCGGCATGGACAAAGGCTTCCTTGGCTTCGTCCTTGTCGAAGAGGTAGCCTTCCAGATAGAGGATGCTCCCGTCACGGACCATCTGGGCATCGACGTCTGCCTTCGAGAACAGCACCGATGGGCCGAGGTACGTGTTCATGCTGCGGGCACCGTCATCGTTCACGAAGATGATGCACCGGCCGGTGGCAGGGCCGTCGGTCTGGGCACGGGTATGGAAAGGCACGCCGGTGGCGGCGATTTCGCGGAGGAACTGATGCCCCACAACGTCATCTGCAATCTTGCCGATGTAAGCTGCCTTCGCGCCGAAACTCGCAAGGCCCGCCATGGTGTTCGCGCCCGAGCCGCCCGACGTGACGACCGCGTCGCGGGTCAGCGCGGTCAGCTCATGCGCCCGCGGTTCCTCGATCAGCGTCATCGCGTGCTTGACGATTCCGTGCCGCGCCAGAAACGCGTCATCGGCGGGTGCGAGCACGTCTACCAGGGCGTTGCCGATGCCGACGACGTCATACTTTGCGCTGCTCATGCCGGGCGTTTCCCTGAAGTTGACCTGTTTGGCGCGCATTGCCAGAGCGAGCCCGTGGACACAAGGCCCGCAGGCCATTAGAGCGCGGCGCATGAAAAAGATCGCTTACCTCGCCAGCCGCGTCACCCTGCCCGGCTCGCTCATCCGCCGTACCGACGCGTTCGAGCACGATTTCATGATGGACGCCTTGCGCGGCCCCTTCGAGGGGCGCGGGCTGAAGCTTGAGGACATTTCATGGGACGATCAGAAGGTTGATTGGGGCAGCTTTGCCGGCGTGATCATCGGCACGACCTGGGACTATTGGGACCGGCTGGAGGAGTTCCTTGCCGCCGTGGACCGGATCGAGGCGCAGACGCAGCTTTTCAATCCGTCGTCGCTGGTGCGCTGGAACATCCGGAAGACTTACCTGCGCGACCTTGAGGCCAAGGGCGCGAAACTGATCCCCACGTTCTGGCTCGATGTTGCGGGTGAAGCGGCGGCCTCGGCGGCATTCGATACGCTGGGCGCGCGTGACGTGGTGTTCAAACGCCAGGTCGGCGCAGGCGCGAAGGATCAGCACCGGGTGAAGCGCGGCGAGGCGATCCCGCACATGCCGCACCCGATGATGGCGCAGCCTTTCCTGCCGATGATCCAGACCGAGGGCGAACTGTCGTTCATCTTCATCGATGGCGAATTCTGCCACGCACTCGTCAAGCGCGCGCAGCCGGGCGATTACCGGATCCAGTCCACCTATGGCGGGCGGGAAGAAAAGATCACTCCGTCAGCGGATGATCTGGCATCCGCGAAGGCGATTATCGCCGCGCTCGACGAGCCACCGCTCTATGGGCGTGTGGACATGTTGCGCGGGGCGGATGGCGGGTTGCTGCTGATGGAACTCGAAGTGATCGAGCCCTACCTCTATCCGGTCGAAGGACCGGAACTGGGGGAGCGCATGGCTGCGGGCGTTGCGCGGCGGCTCGGCGTCTGAGGTCAGGCCGGGTCGGGCACAGGTTCGCAGGTGAGGCCGGTGAGAGCGTGGAGCGCGCCATCGCTCTGCGCGCGGACATAGCAGTCGCCGTCCATCAGCACGATGTCGAACAAGGCGGGCATCGCGGTGCTGTTGCCCTCCATCGGCCCGGGCGGCGGCGGCAGGACCGAGACGACGGGATCGCGGGTCACGTCATGCGGGCCGAGCTGGATGCGCGCGCGTCCGGTGGCGGTCGCAAGCACCGAAGAAAGCACCTCGATCGTTTCCGGCGAGGCGTCGGTCAACGTCGCGAGCTGTGGCTCGGATTGGCACGCCGCAAGCGGCAACAGGGCAGCGAGCATCAACCACGGGCGCATGTCGGATCCCCTTCTCATTGTCCTGGCGGCGGGGTCATGTCGCGGTTGAGCTCCATAACAGAGGGCTCAGGCAGGTTGATGGGCGGGCCCTTCGTGGTGGTCTTGGGATCGTCGGTACGCGGTTGAGCGGCCTCAGCCGAGGACGCGGTCGGGCACGCGAAGGAACTGCGATAGGCCAGCGCGGCCGAGAGCAGTCCCTCGTTCGGATCGCCCAGTTCGCGGGACAAGTCGTCCGCCACCGCGCAGCCCGGCAGGCGGACGCCGAAGCTGGCGGTCGAATTGTTGGGGATGAAGCCGTCTGCATAATCGCCGAAGCCGGCCGCGTTCACGCCCTGGAACTGGATCGTGTAGTAGGTCTCGCCGCAATTATCCTGGGGATAGAAGCCGAAAGGTTTGCCGCAGGTCGTGCCGCCGATCTGGATCACCTCGACGCCGACGCCGCGCAGGCCGTTGATGACCGCTTCGCTGGCGCTGCAGGTGGACGGGGTTGTCAGCACAAAGACGCGTGGCAGGTTGAGCGTGGGCAAGGCTGTTCCGCTGTTGACGGTGAAGCCTTGCCCGGTCGTGTAGAACGGAACGGGATTGTTGGTGGCACCGGTCACGGGGTTGCGATTGCCGGCGGCGGCATTGAACCGCAGACGTTCGAACGGCTGGTTTCGCGTGCGTGTGTCGCCCGCGACCATGTAGCTGAGCTCCGACGCCACGGCGAGCAGTCCGCCGCCATTGTAGCGCAGGTCGAGCACGAGATCGCGCACACCCGCGGTGCGCATCTGCGTCATCGCATCGACAATCTCTCGCTCGCTCACGAATGGGCTGAACGTGTTGAAGAGAATGTAGCCAACGCTGCCGGACGAGGTGTTGATGACAGACGTGCGGTTCACCGGCTTGGGCGACAGGTTGACGGAGGTCAGTGTGAAAGTGCGCTGCGCGCCGTCCGCGTCCTCCACCGTGAATGTGGTGGTAACACCCGCGGCTGATGGAAACAGCGCGGCGTTCAGCTGGTTCACATCCGCCTGGCTCGACGCATTGACGAAATCGATGCCGTTAACGCGCAGCAGGCGCGACCCTCGCTCGAAGTTAGGCTGACCATTGGCGGTCGTCGCCGCAGGTGAGCCAGGTTCGGTATAGCGCACGCGGAAGTCGCGCGGCGGGCTGGCCGAGATCGACCGGAAGTTGGCGCCGTAGGTGGCTTGCGGCGCTGCGGTCCGGCGGATCAGGGTTTCGGTGGTGGGTTCGCTGAAGTGGAAGTCGTCCTTGTCTTTGCCGGAGGCCGTTCGGGCGAATGTGCGAAGGATGGCGAAATAGTCCGTCCGGCTTGAAAAATCGGCCGGATTGCGGTCCGCGACTTCGGTGTTCCAGAGATACGTCTCGTTGGTCCAGGAGCGGAGCCAGAAGCGCTCTTCAATCGCCGAGCCTGCGCGGTCAGGGAACGTATTGCCCTCGATGTCGCGTCCCGTGCGCACGGTTTCGCAGCGATCCTTGAACGTGCTGGCGGCCTGGAACACGCCGGATGTCCACGACGATCCGCCGGGCGGCGGAGGCGGTGGCGGAGGCGGTGAGACAGCGGGCGGCGGAACCGATCCTTGAGGGGCGGGCGTCCCCGAAGATCCGCCACCGCCACAGGCGCTGAGCCAGACGGCGGCGCCGACGGCCAGTACGGAAATCGCCGCTGCCCGGGCGGGTTTTCGAAACTTGGATCGCCGCATGTCTTTTAAGTCCTTGTCTGGGCCGCTTGGTAGAGGATGGTCCAACCTTCAGGCGCGGGTCAATTCAAATAGCGCATCATCGATACGTTCAGCGCCTGTTTGCCGGTGCAGGCCTCGGGATGGCCGGCGCCTGCGGATCCGGTGTCTTGGGCTTGAACGCGCAGAGATGCGAAATGGCACATTGCCAGCACTCTGGCGTTCGCGCCTTGCAGACATAGCGTCCGTGCAGGATCAGCCAATGGTGCGCGCCCTTCTTGAAGTCCGACGGTGTGATGCGTTCGAGACCGGCCTCGACATGATCGGGTGTCTTGCCGGGCGCGAGGCCGGTGCGGTTCGAGACGCGGAAGATGTGCGTGTCGACGGCGATGGTGGGCTCGCCAAAGGCTTCGTTGAGCACCACGTTCGCGGTTTTGCGGCCGACACCCGGGAGGGTCACGAGTTCGTCCCGCGTGCGGGGCACTTCTCCGCAGAAGTCGTCGATGATCTTTTGGCTCAGGGCGATGACGTTCTTC
>JAIXVM010000327.1 GCA_027482995.1 Hyphomonadaceae bacterium
AGTAGGAAAGATTTCGAACTCAAGCTGCAACTGTCGAAGCGCCAGCGGAACAAGAACGAAGAGCCAAGCATAGCCGAGCAGGGCTTCGTCTCGAAGGTCGTTGGCAAAGCCGATGCGAAACTGGTCAGACTTGGTCGTCTGGATACGGAGCGCTTTCTCGCGGTCTTCCTCGACCCATGCCCAGCGGCGTCCCAGCGCGAGTACGATCAGCATGCCGGTTGCGATCGGGACGAGGCCGAGCGGATTTGGCAGCGCATATCCCAGTACTGCCAGCGGGAGCATGATGAAGCACAAGACCAGCTTTGACCGGAACCAGCCCGGTAGCGTTGCTCCGGAGAGGGGGGCGAGCAAGCGCACAAGGAATGCATCTATGCCGCTGACAATGGCCCCGGGGTGCGCCGCACCGCCCGGCTTGACGGGGGCGTCCGGTGACTTTTCGACCAGTGCCTTAAACCCTGCTAGGTTTGTGATGACAATGAAGGACAGGAAAGCCAACACCACGAGTGCCATGCTCATCAGTCCGAAATATCCGTTCAAGGAGAACATCTTTTCGCCTGCCGCCCAAGCTCCGCTGGATACGAGCACAATGACACTCAGCGAGCCGACAATCGTCGGCATGCCGACAGGGCCTTCCGGGTCCACCAGATAGCTGGTTGTCTTGCGTATATTCATCGCTTCGGCGGCCACAAGATGATAGCCGTATGCCAGCGGTGCGAAGGATACGCCGAGCGCGGACAGGAAAAGGAAAGTGATCCCGGGAGACCAAGTTTCCTGTGTGGACGTCAGTTCAGTCTGACGGAAGGCGGCCCAGCAAAGGAATGCCAGCAACGCGCCCAGCCAAATGAATGCGCCATAGTAAGCTGGACGCTCCTCTGTTCCCGGGTCATGGCATTTTGGGGTATCTTCCCAGCAGCGCAAAACCAGCAAAAGGCCAATCAAAACGTAAGCGGCTAGACCTGCAGCACAGGAGACAACCAGCTTTTGGAAGGCGGATGCGAATTGCAAGTCCGTCAAGCCCGGCAACATGAGATAAACAGCGGCTCCCGCCAGCAACACAGCGGCTGCGGCGATCTCGAACTCGTGCACGGGGCCGAGCCGTTTGCGGCCGCGCCAGCCCTGCGATGTGTTTTCTGATGCTTCGACCATAAGGTCCCCCGTTTCCCGCCCAGAGAGAAATTAACCACCGGTCAGGAAACTTGGGAAGGGCGCTTTCCGGGAATCTGTCGTTTCGACCCCAAAATATTTGGTCAGCGCACCGAAGCGAGTGCCGCCGTCATGACCGGGTCGGTGCCGGCGGCGAGGCTTGCCGGGGTGGGCGCGGCGTAGAGGTCGGGCGTGATGCCCGCGTCGGGCTTCGGCGTCAGCGGAAAGGTGCCGATCAGGGGCAGGTCAACTTCCAGCCCGCTTTCCGGCAGGCGCAGGAAGAAGAACGCGCCGCCATTGATGCCGCGCTGGCTGCCGCCGGTCGTCTCGCCGACGAGCGTGCCGAGGCGATTGGCTTTCACGAGGTTGGCAAACTGGAACGTGGCCGAGCTGTTCGAAGCGTCGGTCAGCACGGCCAGCTTGCCGCGGAAGCGCGGCCCTTGCGGCGTGATCGGCGCGCGGCTTTCGCCGTCGCGCTCGATCAGGCGGAAAAACCCGTCGCCAAGCGGCTCGGTATCGGCGGAATAGTCACGGAAGGAATTGTCCCAGGTGTCGAGGTAGGGGTCGAGGTCGGGCGGCGTCTGCTGGTAGCGCACACGGCGCTCATAGGCCGTACGCGGAAGGTCGGCGTCGATCAGGCGCGCGAGGATCTCGTCGCCGCAATCCAGCCCGCCTTCATTGCCGCGGAGGTCGACGATCAGCGCCGGGGTTTTCCGGCCGGCCATCTCCTCGAACAATCCGGTGAGATAGGCTTTCCAGTCCCAGCCGGAATTGTAGAGGCCCCAGGTCGGCATGGTCAGGATGCAGGTGCCATCGGCTTCGAACCGGTGCGTGAAGGCCGACCCATCCTCTTCCGCGCCCGTCATGCGCGCCTGGCGTTCGGCGAGGGTGATGGAGGCGGCGCGCACATCCCGCCGGCTGCCGTCGGCAGAGACGACTTTCAGCGTGAAGCTGTCGCTGCGCCCGAAGACGAGCCCATGGAACACGTCAAAGGTTTCGTAGTCGTCGATGCCCGTGACGCCGAGCAGGGCGACGCGTTTTGCGGTATTGTTTCCATCGGCCCGGGCGTACGGCATCAGCGCTTCCAGAATCCTGCCGGAGGGGCGACCATTGACCTGGAGAATCGTATCGCCGCGCGAAAGGCCCTCCGTACCCTGAGGGTCTGTGACAACCATCGCGCCGTCGATCCAGCTGAACAGGAAAGGCAGCTTTCCGGGGCCTGCAAACAGGGCGTCCGCAACG
This sequence comes from Hyphomonadaceae bacterium, assembly GCA_027482995.1. Lineage (GTDB taxonomy): Bacteria > Pseudomonadota > Alphaproteobacteria > Caulobacterales > Hyphomonadaceae > Hyphomonas. The sequence continues at coordinate 2,386 of JAIXVM010000327.1, forward strand.
GCGTCCGATTGATTGTAGAAGTTCGCGTAAGAATGGCCGCACCGGACCCGGGCGAGCATCCGGGACAGCGACAGGTACGCCTCGGGCAGCGCGGGTCCTTTCGACCAGTCCTCCTCAAGCCGGTTGAACAGGCGGTCGATGTCCGGCCCGGAATTGTAACGGTAGAGCCCGGGGTGCAGCGTGGTATAGGCCCGGCGAAGCAGCCGGATATCCCAGGCCAGCGCTTTGCCGCGCACGGGATCCGCCGTCGACGCGCAGCCTCCGGCAAGGGCGGCGAGCCCGGCCGCACTGGCTGCCATCATGTTCCGCCGTGTCAGCATGTACCCGGTCCTTCGCTTCCCGGAACGGAGCTAGGGCAAAGCCTACCAACATCAATCGTCAAACAGCTCGATCACGGCGCTGGTCATGGCATCCACGCCGGTCGCGATGGCGGGGTCGTAGTCCGGCGCAAACAGCGGCGAGTGAAGCGAAGGCAGCGGCATGCCGTCCGTCTGCGAGGCGGCGTACTTGTCGGGTTCCACCGCGCCGAGCCAGAAGATGAGGCCGGGGATCTTTTCTTCGGTGCGCGCAAACTGGCTGAAATCCTCGCCGCCCATCACAGGCGGCACAGAGCGCACGTTCGCCTCGCCGAGCTCCTTCGCCACAGCTTTCATGGCGCGCTCCGTGAGATCCGGATCGTTATAGGTCGCCGGCGTGAAGTCGCTCTCCACCGTGATTTCTGGCGCGGGCGCGCCGAACGCGGCGGCCTGGCCCTCTGCAATCCGCTTGATGTTGTCGAGCAGCATCTTGCGCGTCTTGTCCTCGTAGGAGCGCACCGTGATCAACAGTTCGGCTTCGTCCGGGATGATGTTGTGCTTGGCGCCGGCCTTGAAGGAGCCGACGGTCACCACGGCGGAATCGAGCGGATTCACGTTGCGCGAGACGAGGCTCTGGAGCGCGACGACGATGTGGCTGCCCACGAGGATCGGATCGACCGTCGTGTGCGGATAGGCGCCGTGGCCGCCGATGCCTTTGACCTTGATGTCCACCGAGTCGACGTTCGCCAGTGCGAAACCGGACGAGTAGGCCACCGTGCCAGCGGGCGCGCCGGCGGAGACGTGCAGGGCGATGTTGAAGTCCGGCTTCGGGAATTTCGAGTAGAGCCCGTCGGCCAGCATCGCCTGCGCGCCGAGGCCGATTTCCTCCGCAGGCTGAGCAATCATGATCAGCGTGCCTTTCCATTTTGACTTCTCGGCGATCAGGCGGCGGGCCGTGCCGACCCAGACGGTCATGTGGAT
>JAIXVM010000052.1 GCA_027482995.1 Hyphomonadaceae bacterium
CGATCGGAGCCGGCGTTCCGGAATGGGGACGCGACTACCGCGCGGCGCAGGTTTTCCCGACCGATATCAACATGGATCTTCTGGGCGGCATCGATTACCGCAAGGGCTGTTTTGTCGGGCAGGAAGTGGCGAGCCGGATGAAGCGGAAAGCCTTGATCCGTAAGCGGACGGTTCGGTTGAGCGGCGCGGCGCTGGCGCCCGGCGCGGAGGTGCGCGCGGGCGAGAGCCTGCTGGGTACGGTGACGAGCGCGGCCGATGGCGAGGCGCTCGCGCTGATCCGCACGGACCGGTACGCCAAGGCGGTTGCGGCGGGCGACCGGGTGACGGTCAATGCCGCGCCGGTGGAGATCGTCCCCACGCCCTGGCTAGACGCCGAGGTGAAGGCCCTGATGGAGGCTCCCGCTGATGAGTGACGAGACGCCGTATTGCGGCTGGGCACCGGTGAGCGATGCGCTCTACCGGCAGTATCACGACACCGAATGGGGCGTGCCGGAGTATGATCCGCGGGCGCTGTGGGAGAAGCTGCAACTCGACGGCATGCAGGCCGGATTGAGCTGGATCACGATCCTGCGCAAGCGGGAGTCGATCCGCGAGGAATTTGACGGGTTTGATCCCGAACGTCTCGCGTCCTGGACGCCGAAGCGCGTGGCGAAGGCCATGGTCAATCCGGGCATCATCCGCAGCGCCAAGAAGATCGAGGCCGTGATCGGCAACGCGCAGGCCTACCTGCGGATGATGAGCAGCGGCGAGGACTTCTCGGACTATTGCTGGGAATGGGTGGGCGGTGAACCGGTCCATGGCAAGTGGACGAATTTCCGCGATGCGCCGACCTTCACCAACTGGTCCGAAGCCATGAGCAAGGACCTCAAGCGGCGCGGGTTCAAGTTCGTCGGGCCAACGATTGTCTATGCGTGGGCGCAGGCAGTTGGCATGGTCAATGACCATGAGGTAAGCTGTCCGCGTTACAGGGAGGTGAGGAAATCCAAATGAAGGCTGTTCTGATGATTGCGGCGGCGGCCGCGCTTGCAGCGACGGGTGCGTGCCGGTCGAGCGCTGCGCCCGCGTCCTACGCCAACCCGGTCGAGGCCTGCGAGAGCAAGCCGACAGCCGAGCAGCGGGACGCGTGCATGCAAGATATCGTCGCCGACGTGGCGCTGTCAGTGAAACGCGAAAGCGAACGGAAGCCCCCGAGATGAGACGGACCACGGCGCTGGCGGGAGGGCTTTGCGCCTTTCTCTCGCTGGCGGGTTGCCATACCTGGCAGGACAAGGCGGAGGCCGAAGCGCTCGCAGATTGCGCGAAAATCGCCGAGGCAGAGAAACGCACGACCTGCCAGACGGAAGTGATGACTGCGGCGGGGGACGCCGAACGCCGCCAGCTGGCCGATCAGCGGGCGGCAGCCAAGGCGCGGGAAGACCGCGACGCGCTACTGAAGGCCTATGGCATTCCCAAAAGCCAGCGCCCGGACTGATTTCAGCCGGTCTGGCAGGGCTGCTTGGCCCGGAGCGGAACGCGCGCTAGAGGGTGATCCTTAAATTGCTACTCAGCACTGCGCTGGCCGCCCCCGCGGCGCGTGAATGGAGAACCGACTTGAGCACCCCCGTGATTTCGGCCACCGGCCTCTGGACCCCCGCCCAATCCATTTCCAACGCCGAACTCGTCGAGAGCTACAACGCCTGGGCCGACAACTGGAACCGCGAGAACGAGGCGGAGATCAAGTCCGGCCTCGTTGAGCCGAAGACCCACTCTTCTGTCGAGTTCATCGAGAAGGCGTCCGGCATCAAATCGCGCTTCGTGGTGGACAAGGCCGGCGTGATCGATCCCGACATCATGGCGCCGCGTATTCCGGAGCGGCCGAACGACCAGATTTCGGTCCTCGCCGAGATGGCCGTGCTGGCGGCGCGCGATGCGCTGAAGACGGCCGGGCGCGATCCGAAAGATATCGGCGCCGTGATCTGTGCAGCCTCCAACATGCAGCGCGCTTATCCGGCGATGGCGATTGAAGTGCAGCAGGCGCTCGGCATCGAGGGCTTCGCGTTCGACATGAACGTCGCGTGTTCATCGGCGACCTTCGGCATACAGACGGCGGCTGATTTCGTGCGCGCCGGGCATGCGAAATCAGTGTTGATGGTGAACCCGGAGATTTGTTCCGGCCACCTCAACTTCACGGACCGCGACAGCCACTTCATCTTCGGGGATGTGGCGACCGCTGTACTGATCGAGGCGGAAGATATCGCGCCGCGCCCGCACTGGAAGATTCTCGGCACGAGACTGAAAACTCAGTTCTCGAACAATATCCGCAACAATTTCGGGTTCCTGAACCGCGCGGCGCCAGACGGCATCGGCGCGCCGGACAAGCTGTTCATGCAGGAAGGCCGCAAGGTGTTCCGGGAAGTCGTCCCGATGGTGGCGGACATGATCGGTGACCACATGAACGAGCTGGGCCTGACCGGCGCGGGCCTGCGGCGGATGTGGCTGCACCAGGCGAATGCCAACATGAACCGGCTGATCTCAGCAAAGGTACTTGGGCGCGATGCGACCGAGGATGACAGCCCGACCGTGCTTGACACCTATGCGAACACATCGTCCGCTGGATCGATCATCGCCTTCCACAAGAACTCGTCCGACTTCAAGCCCGGCGAAAAGGGGCTGATCTGTTCGTTCGGCGCAGGCTATTCGGCGGGCACGGTGTTCGTGGAAAAAACCGCGTGAAACGGCCCGAGAAATACCTGGCCGCGATTGGCCTCGCCTTCGTGGTGGCGGCCTGCGGAAATTCCGAAACCGAGACGCCGGCAACCGTGGCGCAAGCGGCGGTCAGCGCTGCGCCTTCGGCGCCGATCGTGCTGGACCAGTTCGGATACCGGCCAGACGACGCCAAGATCGTCCGTATCCGGCAGCCGGTGGACGGTTTCGATGCGGGCGCCGGATCGGCGCCGCGCGCGACATACTATGTGCGGCGCGCCGGATCGAAGGAAATGGTGAGCACGTTCACGCTGGAGGCAAATGAAGACGCACCGGTCGATCCGCTTTCGGGTGACCGCGTCTGGACGCTCGACATTTCCAGGATCACGGAACCGGGCGAGTATTTCATCGCCTCGGATGACGATGTGCAGGTCAGCCCCACGTTCGTGATCAGCAAGGATGTCTACAAACCTGTTTTGCGGGAAGCTTTCCGGACGTTCTTCTACCAGCGCGCCGGAATCGCGAAAGCTGCGCCTGAGGCGGGGTCCGACTGGAGCGACGCGGCAAGCCATCTGGGCCGCAAGCAGGACGGCGAAGCGCGCCTTTTTTCTGCGCCCGACGACAAGAGCACCGAGCGCGATCTGAGGGGCGGCTGGTTTGATGCGGGCGATTATAATCAGTACACGAACTGGACAGCGGACCAGTGCCGCACGCTTCTGATTTCCTATACCGAGAACCCGGACGCTTGGGGCGATGATTTCGGCATTCCGGAGAGTGGCAACGGCGTCTCTGACCTTCTGGACGAAGCCAAGTGGGGGCTCGACTGGCTGCTGAGGATGCAGGGCCCGGACGGCGCGGTCCTGTCGATCCTCGACCGTGATCATGCGAGCCCGCCTTCCGCTGCCAAAGGCCCGAGTCTTTATGGTCCGCCGACGACGGCCGCCTCGCTGTCGGCCGCCGGCACGTTTGCCTTCGCCTCGACCGTGTTTGCCGCCAGCCGCGCACCCGGCCACGCAGCCTATGCGGCGGACCTGAAGAAAGCGGCCCTCGCGGCCTGGGAATGGGCTGAGGCCAACCCGGGCGTCACGTTTTACAACAATGATGCCCGAGACAGCTCCGAGGGAATTGGCGCCGGGCAACAGGAGCCCGAAGAAGAATATCTCGTCGGCAAACGCTTTGCCGCGGCGGCCTATCTCCACGTGCTGACAGGCGATCCAGATCTATTGCCGGTCCTCGACGCGGCCTTTGCCGAAACGCAGATGTTGAAGACCGGGTTTGTCGATGCCTATCGGTACGAGATTCAAGACGCCGCCCTTAAGCTCGCGCGACAGCCGGATGCACCGGCCGAAATGCGGAGCTATTACGCCGAAATCTTCGGCCGCCGTTTCGATGCCGCCCCGAGCGGGGGATATGATGTGCCGCTCGACGCCATTCACTGGGGCAGCAATGGCTTCATGGCCCGCACAGGCTTGCTTTATGTTGATGGGGTCCGCCTGTCAGACAATCCCAAGGTCGCGGCACGCTATCTGGCCGAGGCGCGGGACTACCTGCACTATCTTCACGGCGCCAATCCGATGGGCAAGGTGTTCCTGACGAACATGGCGGCGTTTGGTGCCGAGCAGTCCGTGATGCGGCTCTATCATACCTGGACGACGGCGACGCCGATCCCGGGCTTTCTCGTCGGCGGTCCGAATCCGACCTATAGCTGGGATGCGTGTTGTCCCGAGACGTGCGGCAACGCGGCTTCAAATGCAGCCTGCGGCGCGGCGCAACCCTCGCCGCCTTACGAGCAGCCGCCGCTGAAGTCGTATCTCGATTTCAATGACGGCTGGCCGCTGAATTCCTGGCAGATCTCGGAAAACTCGATCGGCTATCAGGCGCCTTACCTGCGATTGCTCGCGAATTTTGTCGAATAGGCGCACGGCGCCCTATTCTTCGAAGTCTTCGGTGAACATGTCACCCCAGAGCGCCCGGCGGCTGGCGCGAACGGCCTCGACGACCACGACCAGCGTGCCACAGACCAGCATCATCACCGGGAAAGCCTGGCCGGACAGAAAGGTGATCAGGGCGTCAGTCATGCGGCCTCCAGGCTCTCTCGTTTTCTGCTGACGCTTATGCGCGAAACGCCTTAATTCGGCATTGGGGAATACGGCTTGCAAGGGGTCGAGAGTGTAACCGGATCGCCGTGGTTTCTTTACCCGGGCTACCAATCCCTTAAGGATGCGCCGATGGAGGCTCCCCGTGAAGCGATCTGTTAAGCCGCCCCGCGTCTGGCAGCGGATGCTGTCCGGCCGGCGGCTGGACCTCGCGCATCCCTCGCCTATGGACATCGAGATCGAGGATATTGCCCACGGCCTCGCCCGCGTGGCCCGCTGGAACGGGCAAACGCGGGGCGAGCATGCCTTTTCGGTAGCCGAGCATTCGGTGCTGGTGGAGGCGCTGGTACGGCGGCTCGAGCCCGGTCTCGGGCCACAGGACTGGATGACTGCCCTGCTGCATGACAGCCCGGAATACGTGATCGGGGACATGATCTCGCCGTTCAAGGCGATCCTGGGCGAGAGCTACAAGGGCGTGGAGGCGCGCCTGCAGGAGGCCGTCCACATCCGGTTCGGCCTGAAACCGATCATGCCGGCCAGCCTCAAGAAAGTGATCAAGCGGGCGGACAATATCTGCGCCTGGTTCGAGGCGGTGCAGCTGGCGGGCTTTTCAGCGAGCGAGGCCGACGGGTTCTTCGGGACGCCGCCCGAGGGGCTTCGCCTGACGCTGACGCCGCTGCCGCCAACGGAAGCTCAGGCGGCTTTCCTCGCGCGGTTCGCGGAGATCGAGGCGGCGCTGGTGCGCAAGGAGACGGCGTCGTGACCGCGCCGCATCTTCTCATTGGCCTGTCGGCCGTGATGGTCGCGCTGAAGGACGGCGAGCCGAACCTGCTGGTGACGCGCCGGCCGAGCGGCGAGGACGCCCTGCCCTTCGGTCCGTTCGATCCGCTCAATCACCGCACTTTCGACCTGTCACTGCGCGGCTGGGTGCGCGAGCAGACCGGCTTCGAGATCGGCTATGTCGAGCAGCTCTACACCTTCGGCGACAAGGACCGGGAAACGCCGGAAGCGACGCTCTCGGGTGCGCCGCCCGACTCGCGGGTGATCTCGGTCGGGTACCTTGCGCTGACACCCGAGCCGCGCCCGGCAGACGCCTCGTTCGAGGCGCGGTGGCAGGACTGGTACCAGTATTTCCCGTGGGAGGATCACCGCACGCGGCGCCCGCCCATCATCGATGCGGAGATTGCGCCGCGCCTCAGGACCTGGGCGCTGGGCAATGAACGCAGGCTGGAACGCGCGCGGCTCGCCTTCGGGCTCGACGGCGCGCGCTGGATCGAAGAGCGGGTGCTGGAGCGCTATGAGCTGCTTTTCGAGGCGGGTCTTGTTGCCGAGTGCGCGCGCGATGCGGGCTTGCCGGAACCGGATGTGCGGCTGGGCGCGAGCATGGCCTCGGACCACCGGCGCATCCTCGCGACCGGGCTGACCCGGCTGCGCGGCAAGATCAAGTATCGCCCGGTTGTGTTCGAGCTAATGCCCGAGCGCTTCACGCTGTCGGCGCTGCAGCGGTCGGTCGAGGGCATCCTCGGGCTGCAACTGCACACACAGAATTTCCGCCGTGCGCTCGACAAGGCCGGTCTCGTCTCGGGAACGGGGCAAATGGAAACCGGAACGGGCGGCCGGCCAGCCGAGCTGTTCAGCTTCCGGCGCGATCATGCCAGCAGTATCTCGGCGCCGGGACTTGCGACGCCGAGAAAGTCTGTGGACTGATCAACCCGTTGGCAGGCGCGGACGGCTATTCGGCGAGCGCCGGTGTCTTGATGCCCTGCGGCTCGCCCACGATAACGAAAGAGTAGCGGGCCGGGTCGAGATAGGATTTCGACACGCGGTTCACATCTTGCAGCGTCACGGCCTCGATCAGCGCATTGCGGCGATCGAAGTAATCGACGCCGAGGTTTTCCTGCCGGACCGTCATCATCTGGCCCGCGATCTTGGCGTTCGAGTCAAAGCCGAGCGGATAGGAGCCGACGAGGTAGGCTTTCGCATCCGCCAGTTCTGCTTCGGTCACGCCGCTGGCCACGAAGGCTGTCATCTCTTCCTTTATGCCGGCAATGAACTCGCCTGCGCTTTCATTCTTCGTCTGGCCGCCGCCGGACCAGGAGAGAAGCGTCGGGTTCGGATCGAGCGCGGTCGAGATGCCATAGGTGAGGCCCTTCTCGACGCGGAGGGTCTTCATCAGACGGCTTTCGAAGCCGCCGCCGCCGAACGTGTAGTTCAGCACGAAGGCGGGGAAGAAGTCCGGATGGTTGCGGTCAATGCCCGGACCGATGAACCGCACGAGGCTTTGGGGTTGCGGCAGGTCGACCACCGTTTGCGCCACAGGCGCTTTCGACAGGTCAATCGGCGCAACCGGCGCAATCGTGCTCGTTTCGGGGAGGCCCGCGGCGACCTTGTCGATCAGGGGCGCGAGTTCTTCCGGTGTGACAGCGCCAACGGCGGTGACGATCAGGCGATCCTTCGTCATCAGGGCCCGCATGTGCGCGCGGGCTTTTTCGGTGCTGAGTGCAGCGAGGCTTTCGGCCGAGGTTTCGCGGGCGAACGGATGGTCCGGATAAAGCGACTGCGCGGTGGCGCGCCAGGCGAGATAGTTCGCGTTGGTCTCGCGCGTCTGAAGGCCAACTTCTTCTTCGCGCAGGAAGCGTTCGAACGGTCCCTGATCAAAACGGGGCGCAGCGAAAGCGGTGGCGACGAGGTCCATCGCCGGTCCGGCATTTGCTGTCAGCGAGGAGACCGAACAGCTCGTCCATTCTGCGCCGGCCGTGCAGCCGAAGCTCATGTTGAGATCTTCCATCGCGGTCGTGAAACCCAGCGAGTCGAGATCGCCTGCGCCTTCGTTGATGTTGTAGGTGACAACTTCCGCGAGCCCTTCGAGGCCGGCCGGGTCGGCCGCGCTGCCGCCTTTCCAAGCCATCTGAACAGCGAGGATCGGAATCGAGGGCTCGGACACGAGCCAGACCGACACGCCGCCGGGCGTGACGAACTGCTGGATCTTCGCAAACTCGCCGTCATGGACGGTCACTTCGAGGGCGGGCTTGGCTGCCGCGTCAAGCTCGGCCTCGTCCGGATGTCCGCGCATCCAGTCATAAAGCGAAGCGCATCCTGTGAGCGCCGAAATGGCGACAGACGCAATAATCAGTTGTGTCGTGCGCATCTCAGAGGTCTCCTTCTGCTGGCAGGAGGTGGGCTTCGATATACTTCTTGTCGGCGCCGAAGACGGCGCGCACGGCGGCGATCGCTTCTTCCGGCGTCACGTCGCGGACGTCATCCGGATAGGCGAGGATTTGTTCCGCGGTGCCGCCGATGGCAAGCCAGCCGCCAAACAGGTTCGCCATGCCGGACTGGCTGTCACGGGCGTAGATGGCGTCGGCCGCGAGCTTGTTCCGGGCACGGACGACTTCCGCTTCGGTGAAACCTTCGGCAAGCACCTTCTCGACTTCGGCCATGAGGGCCGTCTCAAGCGCGTCGAGCGTAACGCCGGGCGCGGGGCTGGCCGTGAGGACGGCCGGGCCTTCATCGTGCAGCGTGGTCCAGGCGTAGCTGTTGGCGGAAATGGCCAGTTGCTGTTTCTCGACCAGCGACTGGTAAAGCCGGCTGGTCAGACCGCCGCCGAGCACTTCAAGGCCGACATCCAGCGCGAGCGCCTGTTCGGGCTGACGTTTCTGCGAATAGCCGAGATAGTAACGGCTCCAGTTCGGCTGGCGCACCTTGGGATCGGAATGGGTCAGAAGCTGCGTTTCGGCGATGGGCGAAACCGGCTTCCACTTGCGTTCGGTGCTGGCCGTGCCGGTCGGCTTGATGACGCCGTAGTGCTGCTCCGCGAGGGCGCGCACATCTTCCGGCGTCACGTCACCCGCGACGACGAGGATCGCGTTCTCAGGACTGTAATACTGCTTGTAGAAATCGAGACCGTCCTTCGGCGTGAGGGCGGCGACTTCCTCCATTTTGCCGATGACGGTGATTTCGTAGGGGTGGTCCTTCCAGATTTCGGAGAGGACTTTTTCCTGAAGGATGACCCCCGGATTGTTGTCTATGCGCTGGCGGCGTTCCTCTTTCACGACGTCGCGTTCAGAAATGAACGGCCCTTTTGGGTCGTCGTTGATGATGAGGTTCACCATCCGCTCGGCTTCGAGTTCCATCATCTTGCCGAGCTGGGATTTCTCCACGCGCTCGTAATAGGCCGTGTAGTCCCAGCTGGTGAAGGCGTTGAGCTGGCCGCCCGAGCGTTGAACGATCGAGGTGAACTCTTCCGGGCCGATATTCTTGGTCTGCTTGAACATCACGTGTTCGAACAGGTGCGCGATGCCCGACTTGCCGGGCGCCTCATCCGACGAGCCGACCTTGTACCAGACCATGTGGGTGACGACCGGCGCGCGCGTGTCTGGCAGCACGACCACGTCCATGCCGTTGGACAACTCGAAGGTCGAGGGCGCCCAGGCGGCTTCCTCTGCGAAAGCGCTGGAAGCAAACAGGGCGAAAAGCCCTGCGGCGAGACTCCGTTTCATGGGCGTCCTCCGGATCGGTGCTGGTACGTGTTGGCCTGAGACTTAGGTCCCCGGCAGGCGAATGCGAGGGCCGCCATTGGTCTTCTCTATGGACACCGGCTGGTTTCCGGTCGCGTTGTCGGTGGCCGCCGAGGTGGCGTCTTCCGGTTTGTCGCTGCGCCAGAACAGGATGCGGTCCGAGATCGACGGGGATTTGCGAATGGTCTTCGCCTCTTCGTAATCGACCTGGGCGCGAACGGCCGGGTTGGCGGCGTTGGCGCCGGCGGCGGCGACCAGGGCTTTTTCTGCGGGGCTGGCCGACTGGCCGAGCGTGGTGCCGAAAGCGGTGGTGACCGTGGTGGTAGCGGCCTCAACCTCGGCCGGCGTGGTCGAGCCTGCAGCGGGTGGACGCAGGCTGTATTCCGGCGGCACGCTGAGCGGGGCCTTGGTCACGACGCGGAACTCGTTGGGGGTCGAGCCATTGCCGCCGCCTGTGGAGGAACACGCCGTCGTGGCGGCCAGGGCAGCACCTGCGGCGAGGATCAGGAAAGACTTTTTCATGGGCGGGGCAGATCCGTTTCTGGAGGGCAAAAAGCTCTGTGTTAGACGCTGGTAGCCTGTTTTGGCCGCGAAAGTAAGAACTGGTCCACAAAGAGCAGCACGGCGCCGACGCTGATCGCCGCGTCGGCCACGTTGAAGACCCAGGGGAAGTAGAGGCCGTTGGCATCGATGAAATCGACCACGGCGCCGAAGCGGACCCGGTCAATGAGGTTGCCGAAGGCGCCGCCGATGACCAGTGCGAGCGCCAGTTTCAGCCAGCGGCCTTCGGCCCGAACGAGCCAGACGAGGAAGCCGATAGCAATCGCCAGCATGATGGCCGCGAGGATCCAGCGGCCGATGCCTTCGGACTGGAACAGGCCGTAGCTCATGCCCCGGTTCCACAGCATTGTGAAATCGAGGGGGCCCGGCAGCACGATCCGGCCGCACAATTCGACGCCGTCGAGGCAACCGAGCGCGTTGAAGCGCGGCTCCTCCAGCACGCGCCACTTCGTCCACTGATCCAACAGGACCACGAACGGCACGAGGAAAAACGGCCAGGCCGAGGAAAGCGTGAATTTCATGCCGGTGAGATTGCAGACCGCGCGGGGGGGATCAAGCGTTTGTGTGCAGGCCTTACCCCTCGCGGAGGTCCCTCTCCCGCACGCGGGAGAGGGGTTTTGAGCGGAATCAGGTCGCCGCCCTGTCCCACGCCGTCACGGCCAGCGCGTCACGCGGGGTGATGTCCGGGAAGCCGGGCAAGGCCGTTGCGGGATCGAAATACTTCCAGCTGCGGCGGCATTTGACGCCCGCTGCAGGCTTCGGCACGACCCAGATGCCGGGCGAATCGTCCAGCGTGAACGCTCCGGCCGGCCCGGATGGGGCCTGCAAGAGGGCGGCGCCGGACGTGATGAACAGGTCGGCAGCGTCCTCACCGGCAAACGCCTCGATCAGGGCCGCGTCGCTGA
>JAIXVM010000213.1 GCA_027482995.1 Hyphomonadaceae bacterium
ACGCCTCCGCGCCCAAAGCATCCGCCGAGGATCATGACCATGACGGCGAACACGCTGGCGGCGAAGCGCACGTCCACGGGCTCGCAGACCTTGCGATCACGCGCGAGGGCAACAAGTTCATGGGCGAGCTGATCTCGCCGATGGCGAATTTCGGCCTTTCGGAAACGGATGCGGCGTACACGGATGTCGTGACCGCCGAACTGTCCGGCCTCGTTGAAGTGGACGGCGGAGAATGCCAGGCCGGGGTTCCCCATCCGATGACGGACGATTCCGACGAACATACGGATGCCATTGTTCATTTCGTCTGGACCTGCGCGAAGCCCGATGAGGTGCGCACCGTGCGCTTTGCCGGGTTCACGGCTTTTCCGGTCTTCGAAAAAGTCAGCACGATCTATATCACCGACGCCGAACAGAAGGCCGGCGACCTGACGCCATCGGCGCCGGAACTCGCCTTGAAGTAAGCGGCGTATGAGCGGTCCCGTGATCGACATCGAAGGCCTCACCTTCGCCTGGAAACAGGGTCCGCAGGTGCTGGACATAGCCGCGTTCCGCCTCGAAGCAGGCGAGCGCGTGTTCCTGCGCGGGCCCTCCGGCTCCGGAAAGTCGACGCTGCTGGGCCTGATCGCCGGTGTGCTTGCCCCGCAGGCGGGACGCGTCCGCGTGCTCGGCGAAGACATGAGCGCACTCCCGCCGTCCCGCCGGGATCGTCTGCGGGCGGATCATGTCGGTGTCATCTTCCAGATGTTCAACCTGGTGCCCTATCTCTCGGTCACGGGAAACGTGCTGCTGCCGCTGCGATTCTCGCCCGCGCGCCGCAAGGCCGCCGGAGGCGATGCGAAAAGCGAAGCGCACCGCCTGCTCGCCCGCCTCGGCCTTGAGGATCCATCGTTGCTGAACCGCCGCGTCTCGGATCTATCCGTCGGCCAGCAGCAACGCGTTGCCGCCGCCCGCGCGCTGATCGGCGCACCGAAGCTCATCATCGCCGATGAGCCCACCTCGGCCCTCGACGCCGATGCGCGCGACCGGTTCATCGCGCTCCTCTCCGAGGAAGTGACGCGCTCCGGAGCCAGCCTCCTCTTCGTCAGCCATGACGCAAGCCTCGCGCCGCTCTTCACCCGCGCCGTTGATTTAGCCGCTATCAATCGGGCAGGAGTGCGCGCATGACCGCGCTCTTCTCCCTCGCCTGGGCGAGCCTTCTCAACCGCAAAGGCTCGGTCATCCTCACCATCGTCGCAGTCGCCTTGTCGGTCGCGCTCTTCCTTGGTGTCGAGAAAGCGCGCAGCGGCGCGCGCGAAGGCTTTGGCAACACGATCTCGGGAACCGACCTGATCATCGGGGCGCCGACGGGTTCCGTGAACCTGCTGCTCTACTCCGTGTTCCGCATGGGAGGTGCCACAGCCGAAGTCTCCTGGCCGACCTATCAGAAGATCGCCGCGCGCGAGGACATCGCCTGGACCGTACCGATCGCCCTCGGTGACAGCCATCGCGGTTACCGCGTGATGGGCACGAACCTCGATTACTTCAAACACTACAAGTTCGGCGGCGGGCAATCGCTCTCCTTCGCCGAAGGCAAACCCTTTGATGACCTGTTCGATGCCGTCATCGGCTCGGACGTCGCGCGCGAGCTTGGCTACACGCTCGACACCCCGCTGACCCTGTCGCACGGCCTCGGCGCCGCTGATCTCGGTTCGGGCCATGAGAACCGCCCCTTCCGCATCACCGGCATCCTGAAACCGACCGGCACGCCGGTCGACCGCACGGTGCATGTCTCGCTCGAAGCAATCACCGCCATCCATGTCGGCTGGGAGACCGGCGCCAAGAACCCGTTGGCGGATACCATTCCGGAAGAGATGATCCGCTCCTTCGACCTGACGCCGAAAACCGTCACGGCCATCTTTGCCGGTCTCGAGCGTAAGGGCACGATCCTCACCACGCGCCGCGCCATCAACACCAACCGGGGCGAGCCCCTGATGGCGATCATCCCCGGCGAAGCCCTCGCCGAACTCTGGAACGTCACCTCTGTGGCCGAGCGCGCGCTGCTCGCGGTCTCCGCTTTCGTCATCGCGGTTGGCCTCGTCTCGATCCTGACGTCGATCCTGTCGAGCCTGAATGAACGCCGCCGCGAAATGTCGATCCTGAGAGCCACCGGCGCAAGGCCCGGTCACATCTTCTTCCTGCTGGTGCTCGAAGCCGGGCTTGTCGGCTTCCTCGGCGCCGCGCTCGGCATTGCACTGGTGCACGGCCTGATCGCGCTGTTCGCGCCGATGCTGCAGGCCCAGTATGGCGTCGCCTTCTCGATGGGTGCGCCGGGACTTGTGGATCTCGCCGTGCTCGGCGGGGTCACGCTTGCCTCGCTGCTGATCGGCGCCATTCCGGCCCTCACGGCCATGCGCCGCTCGCTCGCCGATGGCCTCAGCGTGCGGCTGTAAGACATGGCAAACAACTCTGGCGCCCAGCCTCTCCGCCGCTTAATTAGGAACGCATGATGACAACGCTCAACACCCGCACCGTGTCCGTCCTGTTTGTCCTAGTCCTTGCGGCTTGCGGCGCAGCCTCCACCACTGACACGGCCGAGGCCGCCCCCGCCAAGCCGGCTGCCAAGGCAGCGCCTGCCACGGTCCAGCCTGTCTCCGGCCCGCAGGTCGGCGACAAGATCGGCGAAACCGCCGCCGACCGCGCCGCGGCCCGCGAAAAGAAAGCGGCTGAACGCGCTGCCGCCACCAAGAAGCAAGACGCCGAACTCGCCGCGCGCGGCGTGAAACGGATCGGCTGGGAAGAGTTGATGCCGGAAGGGGAGGAGGAGCGCCTCGCCCAGATGTACCAGGCCCAGATGGCGATGCTCTATTCCGGCGCCGGTGTGGCCGAAGGCTCCGCCGCCGACACGATGGTCCAGGTCGGCACGTTCAACACCGTCAAGGAACTCAACGGCAAGAAGATCCGCATCCCAGGCTACACCGTTCCGTTCGAGTACGGCGCTGATGCCCAGATCAAGGAGTTCCTGCTGGTCCCGTATTTCGGCGCCTGTATCCACTCGCCGCCGCCGCCGCCGAACCAGACGATCTTCGTCATCGCGGACAAGGCCATCAAGATGAAGGACCTCGCCCAGGCCGTCTGGATCGAAGGCACCATCTACACCCAGACGCAGGAAAGCGAACTGGCAGACGCGGCCTACACGATCAAACTGACCGGCATTGAGGAATACACCTACTGAGCCGTCTCGATCCCGCAGCCATCCAGGTCGTCGCCTGGGACTTTGACGGTGTGCTCAACCGCAACATCGAGAATGGCGTATTCGCCTGGTCGCGCCATTTCGAGCGTGACCTCGGCCTTTGCATCCGCTCCTTCAGCGCGCATCTCTTCGGCGGCCGGTTCCAGAAGGCGATGGTCGGCGAGGCCTGCCTGATCGACATCGTCACCGAATGGACGGAGCTGAACGGCGCGCAGGGCCGCACGCACGAGATTCTCGATTACTGGTTCCGCGCCGATGCACTGCCGGATCCCGACACGCTGGCGATCGCCGGCGCGCTGAAATCGCGCGGCGTCCTCAACGTGATGGCCACCAACAACGAAGCCCAGCGCACCAACTTCATCGAGACCGAGATGGGCTTCACGGCGCATGTCGAGCGCATCTTCGCCGCGGGCCGGATGAAACTCGCAAAGCCTGACACCGCGTATTTCGCGCATATCGAAGACGAGCTGCAGGCCGACCCCA
>JAIXVM010000260.1 GCA_027482995.1 Hyphomonadaceae bacterium
ATTCGCACGTCTTATCGACAAGACGCGGTTTGCGATCTCGACCGAGGAGACGCGGTATTATCTCAATGGCGTGTTCCTGCACGCTGCCAAGAATGACGCGGGCAAGCCTGTGCTCCGTTCTGTGGCGACGGACGGCCACCGCCTGGCGCTGGCAGAACTGAAGGCACCGAAGGGCAGCGAGAAGCTGACCGGCGTGATCGTGCCGCGCAAGACGGTCAATGAAATCCGCCGCCTGATCGACGGACGCGAGGACGAGGTAGCGATCGAAGTGTCTGACACCAAGATCGTGGTGCGCGCGGGGCGGGCCGTGCTGACCTCGAAACTGATCGATGGTTCGTTCCCGGACTATGCGCGCGTCATCCCCAAGGGCAATGACAAGAAGCTGACCGTCAACAACAAGGCGTTCGAAGCCGCCGTGGACCGCGTCTCGACGGTGTCTGCGGAGCGGTCACGCTCGGTGAAGATGAGCCTCAGCGAGGGCCGCCTCACGCTGGCGGTGAACCATGCCGAGACCGGCGCCGGCAATGAGGAAATCGAGGCAGAGTATTCGTCCGACGCGATGGAGATCGGCTTCAACGCGAAGTACCTGCTCGACATCGCGGGCCAGATTGAATCGGACGAAGCGGAGTTCATGTTCAATGACCCCGCCTCGCCCGCACTCGTGCTCGACCCGTCGGACGAGTCGGCACGCTATGTGCTGATGCCGCTGCGGGTTTAACCCGGGTCCGAATGATCGGCAAAAAGAGCGGCGCGCCCCGCAAAGGGGTTGTCGCCGGGCAGCTTCAGATCAGTCCACACCTCTGCGGCAAGGCGTGCCGTTCGTGCATCGATGGCCGCAGCGTTCCATTCCTTAGCCCGTTCGATGTCCTTCCATCCCCTCACCTTGGTGAGTTTGTGCTTGTTTTTGGCGAGAACCTTCTTTTTCGTGTCAATCCAGGACTGACCCAAGTCCCGGTTCAATGACTGCGGCACAAGAATTAGATTCCCGAGTTTGTCAGGGTATAGAAACAGGTCATCCTCGTTGGGGAACGCGGTTGACCACATCGATCCTTCGGGCGTATGCGCCGGCAAGACATGTTCGACTTCCAGTGGATCGCGAACATCGTCCCTGTACGGATAAGAAAGAAACCGGACATTGTTGCCGATGTTCCTGAGTTCGATCCACTTCAGCAGTACTCGTCTGGTCTGGAAGTCAGAGATGGGCTTTGACAAGGTCAGCTGAATGCGCTGCCGATGTGTTGGCTTGGCAAAGGACAAAGCGCCGGAGAATGGATCAGAGCCCGACTTGAATTCGATC
Organism: Hyphomonadaceae bacterium; assembly: GCA_027482995.1. Lineage (GTDB taxonomy): Bacteria > Pseudomonadota > Alphaproteobacteria > Caulobacterales > Hyphomonadaceae > Hyphomonas. The sequence continues at coordinate 1,298 of JAIXVM010000260.1, forward strand.
AGGGCTTCACGAAGAATGGACCGGATCGTGTGGCTTGGCAGTTGCGACAACGACAGCGCCATGCACCGTCGCTGGAGCAGCGAAAACTGTTCCGCTAGCCGTTGATCGCCCTTCGGCTTTTTGCTTGCGGCAAGAAACGCCAGTGCAAGCGCCTTCCAATCATCAAAGGGCACGACGCAGATTGGAAGCAAAGGCACCATGTAGTCCGCATACGCACGGCCCGCGCGCCCGGCCAGTTCGATGGGATTCCAAAGTGGCGCATGCTGTTCGGAAAACGCCACGAACATGGATAGAGGATCGTTTGCTTCTCCGCGATTGGCAGCCATCCAATCCGACAGGATATCAACAATCGATTTCTTTCTTGTATCCGGATAGCTGAGCCACAGATCGCCCACCGCTTGAACAAATCCCTCTTCATCCGACTTGGTAGCATGCCTGACCCGGTCCCACCCCATTGCCAGGTCGAAGGCGTGATCGGTCGATTTCCCAAACTGGGAAAGCCGGTTCTTCACCAGTTCGTGCGGCTCCACGCGCAAGCCGCGCATGTTGATGGTTTCGAAGACTTGCTCGGCCAATTCCGCATCGTCCAGAACCACGTGAATGAAAACCACCCGCTCCAGCAGGTCTGCCGCCAGCCCGGCCCGCTCGTCGTCCGGCAACGCGTCTATCGCAGACACGATTGTATTCAGGTTTTGGCGCAGCACGATCCGCCGGCCAAATCCGCCGACAATGCCGCGTAGCGTAGCGCCCCGAGATTGTATGTGCGATCCAAGGGTGTTGTCGTCACCTGCCAATCGGAGGCGCGGCAATTCAGGGCGTTCACTCACGCAGCTATCGAGTCTATTCGTCAGGATGTCGTCGGAAATGCGGTCCCTGAGCGCGCAGATCAGAAGCGTGAGCGTCGTCGCCCTTTGGAGCCCATCGAAGAGGCTCAGTTCCTGACCTGCCTTAACCGATACAATCGTGCCCATGAAGTATGGTCGCTTGTGTGTTCTCAAGAGATTGCGGCGGTGCCAAGCCGCGAGATCGGCCACAAGCTGGCTCACTTCGTTGGTCGTCCATTGATAGTCCCGTTGCACATTCGCAGGTTTGAAGTATGCACCTCCAAACAGCTCCTCGACCTTTACGCAGCGCGACTCAATCATTTGACACTCTTCGCGGATTACCGACCCGGCTTCTACTGTTAGTAGATTTTTTAAGTTAGCTCCGGACGTTAAGCAAGAATGACCGCACTGACCCGCCTTACCCTCACGGATTTCCGGAATTATCCGAGCCTCGTGCTGAAGCTCGATGCCCGGCCCGTTTGCCTTTACGGGTCCAACGGAGCGGGAAAGACGAACCTTCTGGAAGCGGTCAGCCAATTCGGTCCGGGCCGGGGCCTGCGCGCCGCGCAGCTCAGCGAGATGACGCGGCACGGCGCGCCGGGCGGCTGGACCATTACCGGCACGCTGGATGATGAGCAGAAGATCGGCATTGCCCTGGAGGGCACGGGACCGGTGAAGCGCGCAGTCCGGATTGACGGCGCGCCGGCGAGCCCTGGCGACCTGGCCGAACGGATGCGTCTGATCTGGCTGACTCCCGCGATGGACGGCGTGTTCCGGGGCGGCGCATCGGATCGGCGGCGCTTCTTTGACCGGCTGGTGATGGCGCATCAGCCGTCACATGGCGGCGCGTCTTCCCGGTACGAAAAGGCGCTGGCGGAGCGCAATGCACTGCTGGAGCGCGGTCATGTGGACCCGGCCTGGGCGGACGCCATCGAAGCGCGGCTCGCCGAGGCGGGAGCCGAGATCGTGATCAACCGGGCGCTGGTGCTCGCGGACTTGCAGGCCGCGATCGACGCGCGTCCCGAGGGACATTTTCCGAAGGCGGACCTTTCGCTGGAAGGCGAGGCCGAAGCGGCAGCTGTGCGAGGCGGGGCTTTTCGCGACGTGTTCGACCTGCTGGTGGACGCCTATCGCGGCGGGCGGCGGCGCGACATTGCGGCAGGCCGGACGCTCAGCGGGCCGCACCGGTCTGACCTTGGTGTGATCCACCGGCCTTCAGGCGCGCCGGCCGGTGAAGCCTCGACGGGTCAGCAGAAGGCATTGCTGATCGGGCTGGTGCTGGCTTCGGCAGAGGCATTGTCCGTGAACGGAGATGGCCCGGCGCCTCTGCTGCTGCTGGATGAGGCGGCTGCACATCTCGATCCGGACCGGCGCAGGGCGCTCTATGACGAGCTGGCGGCGATGCGCGGACAGGCCTGGCTGACCGGGACAGATGCCTACCTCTTCGAGGCATTCGGCGCGCGCGCGCAGCGCGTCCGGGTGGAGGCCTCGACCGCCGTTCTGGACGCGCAGGCGGGTTAGCGGTTGGCGTCGAGCCAGATTCGCAGGCGTTCGAGCGCGGGGAGAATTTCGGCGGCGAGCGCAGGCGGGAAGCCCTCGGGAAGCGCTGAAAGTTCGGGCATGAGGGCCTTCAAGGCAGCATCGCGCGCAGACCGGCCGGACGGTGTGAGGAATACCCGTTTCGAGCGCGCATCGTCTGCATCCGGATCAATGCGGATGAAGCCTTTCGCTTCGAGCTTCTGCAGCGTGTTGGTCATGGTGCCTTTGGTGACCTGGAAAGCGGCCGCGAGACGGGCGGGCGTCCAGCCATCACCGAGGCGGACGGCGTGATTGAGCAGGGTGAATTGCGCCACCGTCAGGTCAAGCGGAAGCACTTTCTGGAAGCGATTGCCGGAGAGCTGCGCAATGATGCCGATCTCGTTGAAGAGCTGGAAATAAAGCGCCTCAGCAGGCGGGGGAGCGGCGGCCTTGGTGGTTTTTACGGGCATCAGGGCTCAACTCAGCATGTGGGCTTCAAGGCCGCGCCGGGGCGCAGGAACAACCGGTTTGGCATAGCCGACTCGCACCAGCATCTGAAGACGCTGACTGTCGCCGATCAGCGCGTGCACATCGCGGTACAGATCTGCGATCTCGGGATATTCCTGCAATGCCTGGCTCCAGGGGTGCAAGACGAGACCCTGTGCGGCCGCTTCCAGTGTGAGACGCATGTAGGCGCGGCCTGCGCCAATCTGGCCTTCGCGTGAGCCGCCGTCGTTGAGCATCCAGGCGAAGGCCCGCGCAGACGCGGCCATCGGGCGGTACATGTCGAGGCCCTGCTTGAAGGCGGCAGACGACGGGTCGGCGAGCGCCTCTTTCGAGACAGCGCCGACGAGCGTGCCGAGCGCGAGGAACGGGCTTTCGAGGGAGATCCCGTCCCGGTACCGATTGGTTTCCGCCGGACCGATCCGCATGAGGTCGATGCTTTCTTGCATCGTGTAGGCGGTGGTCGACTCGCGTTCGTGGCCGCGCCAGGTGAGATCGCGCAGGCGCTCCGCTGTCTGATCATTGCCGCAGGTTCTGACCGTCATGCCATAGGCTGATCCGGTAGCGACGAGCGCGGCGAGCTTTTCGGGCTCCACATCGCGCGGCTCGTACACTTCGCGATTGGTATGCCGCGCGAGGACGTGGGCGAAAAGCGGGTCGGCTTTTGCCTTGCCCGGGATGAAGCGGACATGCGCCACGGGGCGGGCATCCAGCCGGCTGTCCAGGGCGGGCGCGCCGTCCGGGAAGGATGTGATTTCGGCGCTGTAGCCTTCTTCCGCCGCCGCGAGACGGAGGAGTTCAAGGAAGGCGCCGCAGCCGATGATGATCTGGCGGTCGAAGGGATCGGTGGCCGGGAGGCGGCGTTCGAGGTCGACGTACAGCGTCAGGGCATCATCTCCTTCCAGTTGGACGAGCCAGGGCTGGCGATTGTGCGGATTGGGCGCGAGGAGGGCGTAGGAGAGGAAGCGGCGGCGGTATTCGGCCTCCTGCCCGGCGGTGCGCCAGGCTTCGCGGGCTGCCACGCTCGGCTGGTTCAGCGCGATGAAGCCGCCTGCGCTGGCGGCGGCGAGGACGACCCCTCCCCCGATGAGTTTCAGAACGCCGCGCCGGGATGTCATGGGCTCGTCTCCTTTGGTTTGATTTCAAACTTTATAGTTTGACGTCATACTATCGTCAAGCCGAAAATCGGCGGTCGGCATTCCTCAAGAGGGCCCAGCCGGCGTGCGGGCGATCATTGGCCACAGGGTGGTGGATTCCGGCAGCGCATCGCTCTAGGTAGGTCCCCAAACAAGGAGCCTGCCCCATGAAAACACGCGCTGCCGTCGCCTTCGAGGCCAAGAAACCGCTCGAGATCGTCGAGCTTGACCTGGAAGGCCCGAAGGCGGGCGAAGTGCTTGTGGAAATCATGGCGACGGGCATCTGCCATACGGACGCTTACACGCTGGACGGGCTCGACTCCGAGGGCATCTTCCCGAGCGTGCTAGGTCATGAAGGCGCCGGCATCGTGCGCGAGGTCGGCGCGGGGGTCACCAGCGTGAAGCCGGGCGACCACGTGATCCCGCTCTACACGCCGGAATGCCGCCAATGCAAAAGCTGCCTCTCGGGCAAGACCAATCTGTGTACGGCCATTCGCGCGACGCAAGGCAAAGGCCTGATGCCGGATGGCACGAGCCGGTTCAGCTACAAGGGCCAGACGGTCTTCCACTATATGGGCTGCTCGACCTTCTCGAACTTCACGGTGCTGCCGGAAATCGCGGTGGCGAAGATCCGCACCGACGCGCCCTTTGACAAGGCCTGCTATATCGGGTGCGGCGTGACGACCGGCGTGGGCGCCGTGGTCAACACGGCGAAAGTTCAGGTCGGCGAGAACGTGGTCGTGTTCGGCCTTGGCGGCATCGGGCTCAACGTGATCCAAGGCGCACGGATGGCGGGGGCAGACATGATTGTCGGCGTCGACATCAATCCGTCCAAGGAGGAGTGGGGCCGCAAGTTCGGCATGACCCATTTCGTCAATCCGAAGGACGTGAAGGATATTGTCGCGCATATTGTGGAGCTCACCGGCGGCGGCGCGGATTATTCGTTCGACTGCACGGGCAATACGACCGTGATGCGCCAGGCGCTCGAATGCTGCCATCGCGGCTGGGGCACGAGCGTGATCATCGGCGTGGCGGAATCCGGCAAGGAAATCGCGACGCGGCCGTTCCAGCTGGTGACGGGCCGCAACTGGCGCGGCACCGCCTTCGGCGGCGCGAAGGGCCGCACGGATGTACCCAAGATCGTCGACTGGTACATGAACGGCAAGATCGAGATCGACCCGATGATCACGCACGTGATGACGCTCGACAAGATCAACGATGCGTTTGACCTGATGCACGAGGGCAAGAGCATTCGCAGCGTGGTCGTGTACTGAAGAATCAACAACTGGAGGAAATACTTAAATGTACAGTCACATGATGGTCGGCTCGAACGACATCGCAAAGTCCAAGGCGTTCTATGACGCCCTGTTTACGTCCGTAGGCGGAAAGCCCGGCATCACCGACCCGAAGGGCCGCCTCGTCTATATGCACAATGGCGGCATCTTTCTCGTCACGCCGCCGATTGATGGTGCGCCGGCGACCAGCGGCAACGGCATGACCATCGGCCTCGCGATGGCCTCGACCGAGCAGGCCGATGCCTGGCACGCAGCTGGCGTCGCCGCTGGCGGCAAGGCGATCGAAGACCCGCCGGGCTGGCGCGGTGAAGGCCCCGGCGCGCTCTACCTCGCTTACCTGCGCGATCCCGACGGCAACAAGCTGTGCGCGCTGCACCGCAAGTAAGCCGGACCGGTCAGGCGAGCGCGAGCCGGTAATTGGTTCGCGTGAGCCGCCGCGGCAGGCGGAAGGTTTTCAGCGGCTCGCCGTAGACGCGCTCCAGCAGCGCGTCGGCCCGGGCCTTTGCGGCCGCGTCCATCGCGTCATAGGCATCCGTGACGGCCTGCAGGCGCAGGAGCGGGAACGTCCGCGCCTGCGCCGGTCCGCGCGCGCCTTCAATATCGATCCAGATCTCACCAAGGCCGCGCGGCACATGCGCGCCCGAGGAGGCGGTTGCTGCCCATTCGGTGAACAAGTCCACGGTATCGACCAGCGCGGGGAACTGTTCCTGCATCTGGCGCGCGAGGATCGGCTCCAGGGTCGGCGCGATGGCGTCATCGGCGAGCAGGTCGCCGGATCCCCTCTGACCGGAATGCGTCCGCCCCACCCAATCGGCCACACGCGGCGCATTGCGGCGCATGAATTCGCCGGAGGCAGGGTCGCGCAGGAGGTGCGCATAGAGCGGGCCGATGAAGGCAAAATCGGCAAGGCAAGGCCGCGCGCCGAGCAGGAAGCGGTGCTCCGCGAGATGCCGCGAGAAATCTACCAGGAACCCTTCATACGATCGCTCGATTCCGGGAATGGTCTCCGGCGTGATGCCAAGTGGGGGTAACGCACCCTTGAAGCGCTGGCCGTTCTTCTTGCCGACCTCGTATTGCTCCGTGCGGCTGAGCTGCGGCGCCGAGAGGGCGCCAAACTCGGCATAGGCAAAATCCTCGTTGAAGTTCCAGCGATAGTGCATCGCGGGAATGACGAGCCATTCGTCGGCGTAGAGATGCAGGAGCTGCGCGACGAACCGCTGGACCGGGCCGGTAGGAATGGCCGGCGGCTGCAGCTTTTCGCGGGCCTCGACATAATCGATGATGTCGGCGGTGTCCTGGATGATGGCGCCGTCCGGGGCTTTGAGCACGGGGATGACCGGCCAGCCGACTGTCGGCAGGATGACCTCGCGGTACACGGCCTGTGTGGCGCCTTCTTCGACAAAGGGCACGCCGCGCCAGCGCAAATAAGCGCGGGCTTTCCCGGTGTAATAGCTGACCTCTGCGCCATAGAGCGTGTATGTACCTGTCACCGGCCCTGCCTTCCCGAACTGCGAGCCGTGTCATGCGCAATGGTTCCCGGGGACGCAAGACCCTCAGCCCCGCCACGCGAGTTTCTTGACTCTGGCACGGCCCGCAGGCGAGAACCCGGCCGGGGCAAGCCCTGCCCCGCTCACAAAACCTGAAGGCGCATTTGCCGATGACACTTTCCTCCGTCTCGTCCTGGAAATCCTTTGGCGGCACATTGTCCGTACACGATCATGAGTCGGCGCTGCTCGGCTGTACGATGCGGTTTGCCGTCTACACGCCGCCGCAGGCCGCGCACGGGCCGGTGCCGGTGCTCTGGTACCTCTCGGGGCTGACGTGCACGTGGGCGAACATGATGGAGAAGTCCGGCGTGCAAGAACATGCTGCGCGCCACGGCCTGATGATCATCGCGCCGGACACGTCCCCGCGCGGAGAGCATGTACCGAACGATGAGGCCTATGATCTCGGGCAAGGCGCGGGTTTCTACCTCACCGCCACACAGGCGCCCTGGGACAGAAACTACAAGATGGACCAGTACATCACCGATGAACTGCCCGGGCTGATCGCCGCGAATTTTCCGGCAGACATGGCGCGGCAGGGAATCTTCGGCCACTCAATGGGCGGGCATGGCGCGATCACGCTGCATCTCAAACATCCGGAGACGTACAAATCATGCTCGGCCTTCTCGCCGATCACCTCCCCCGCCGGCGTGCCCTGGGGCGAGAAAGCGTTCACGGCCTATCTCGGCCCGCCCTCGGTGGCATGGGAGCAGTATGATGCAACCGAGCTGGTGAAGGAGAGCCCGTCCAAGGCGCTGATCCGCGTCGATACGGGCAAGGCGGACAGTTTCCTGGAGACGCAGCTGAAGCCCGAGATATTCATCGCGGCGTGCGAGAAAGAGGGCCAGCGGCTCGATTACCGGCTACATGACGGATATGGCCACGACTATTACTTCATCGCGACCTTCATGGATGAGCACCTCGCCCATCACGCAAATGCCCTTGCCGGTTAACCCAAACCAAGCATGCCGGGCGTAGCCGGGGGGCCGAAAACGTGCCATTAGGCCGGATTAACGCCCGAAAGCCTCTCCATGACCTTGCCTGACACCCTCCCCGCCGCGCTCGCCGGCGCGCTCTCTGCCCGTGGTTACACAGACCTCACACAGGTCCAGTCCGCCGTCCTTGTGCCGCACCTTTCCGACAAGGACCTGCTCGTCTCGGCCCAGACCGGTTCGGGCAAGACGGTCGCGTTTGGGCTTGCGATGGCAGAGGCTCTCCTGTCAGGCGAAGACACGCTATCGCCGGCCTCCGAGCCGCTTGCGCTGATCGTTGCACCGACCCGGGAACTCGCGATGCAGGTTGCGCGCGAACTGGGCTGGCTTTACGGCATTGCCGGTGCGCGCCTCGCCACCTGTGTGGGCGGCATGGACATGCGCGACGAACGCCGGGCGCTGGAGCGCGGGGCGCACATCGTGATCGGCACGCCGGGCCGCCTGGCGGACCATATCAAGCGCGGCTCGCTGGTGACCGCCGGCGTGCGCGTCGTCGTGCTGGACGAGGCCGACGAGATGCTCGACATGGGCTTCCGCGAAGAACTCGAGCTGATCCTCGAGGGTACGCCGGACGAACGCCGTACGCTGATGTTCTCGGCCACCGTGCCGAAAGGCATCGCTGCCCTCGCGGCGCGCTACCAGAAGAACGCCGCGCGCGTGACGACCGAGGCCGAAAAAAGCCAGCACGTCGATATCGAATACAAGGCCCTGCTCGTAGCCCCGGGCGACGAAGAAAATGCGATCGTGAACATTGTGCGGCATTCGGATTCCGAAAGCGCGCTCGTGTTCTGTTCGACCCGCGCCGCCGTGAACAAGCTGATGAGCCGGATGGGCAATCGCGGCTTCCCGGTGGTCGCGCTGTCGGGCGAACTCAGCCAGAAGGAACGCTCGAACGCCCTCCAGGCCCTGCGCGATGGCCGCGCGCGCGTGTGTATCGCGACGGACGTGGCCGCGCGCGGACTGGACCTGCAGAACCTCGGCCTCGTGATCCATGCGGACCTGCCGCGCGATCCGGCCACTCTGCTCCACCGCTCGGGCCGTACGGGCCGCGCTGGACGCAAGGGCGTGAGCGCGCTGCTGGTTGCGCCGGGCGATGAAGAGAACGCCATCGTCAACATCGTGCGCCATTCCGATTCCGAA
>JAIXVM010000100.1 GCA_027482995.1 Hyphomonadaceae bacterium
TACAGCAACGGCAGCGCGACCGTGAGGGCTCAGGACCTCTTGACAGTGTACGATACAGGCGCCGCCGAAGATATCGGCGCCTCGCCCAAGGCGGCCTATGTGGCCGAACCGATGGGCATTGCATCCAACTGGGAAAGTGCGCCGGCGTTCGAGGCGGCCAAGCTTGAAGTCCTCGAAGATCAGCCTCTCGACCTCAATTCCGGACTTGGCGGAGCGGCTGGCGGCTTCGATGCGGGTGACGTCTGGACCCCGGCCGGATTTGCGATAGAGGGGATGGAAGTCATCGATGTTGGCGCAGCCGAACTCGCAATCCAGCGCGAGGCGCAGCTGGCAGCCGACCTCTTGCTGATCGATGCAGCGCTCGCAACCCAGGGTAATTGATGACACCCAAGGCTAACCCGGAAACGGTTGGAATGGAGCGCGGGGCCGTCAAAGGCTCCGCGCTCTGGTTCTATATCGTGGCCGCCGCCTTCTCGGTGGCGATCAACCTGCTGATGCTCGTCTCGCCGCTCTACATGCTGCAGGTCTACGACCGGGTGCTGACATCAGGGTCCGTTGAAACGCTGATACTCGTCAGCGGGGCTGCGCTTGGCCTGCTTGCTGTCTACGGCTTTGCCGACGATGCCCGCCGCAAGACCATGGCGATGGTGGGCGATTTCGTGCAGGCCAAGTATGGCCCGGCCATCCTGCGCGGCAGTTTCAATGATCCGCAAACGGCGCGGGCCCTGCCGTCGCGGCTCGCTGACCTGTCGACGGTCCAGGCCTATTACCAGAACGGCCTGTCGCTGCCGCTGTTTGACCTTCCGTTCACGCCCTTCTTCCTGATCGCGATGTTCTTCGTGCATCCGCTCGTCGGCTGGATCGGGCTCGCCGGCGCGGTGTTGCTGGCGTTGGTGACGATCGCGACCGAGTTTGCCTCGCGCAAGCCTGTCCGCGCGGCGCAGGCCGCCGAACGCGACGCCGTCGGATTTGTGGACGAACTCGGCCGCAACCGCGCCGCGATCCAAAGTCATGGCATGCTTGAGCCGCTTCTCGCCAAATGGTCGTCCAAGAAAACGCGGGCGATGGCGCTGTCTGACGAAGGCAGCCGTGCGTCGGGCTTCTTCGGCGCGCAGGCGCGCGGCTTCCGCCATATGCTCCAGATCGTGTCGCTCGGTGCCGGCGCATGGCTGGTGCTGCAGCAGGAAGTGTCGGGAGGCAGCATCATTGCGGGCTCCATCCTGCTCGGACGGGCTCTCGCGCCGATTGACCAGACGCTGGGCACCTGGCGGCAACTCGTCCGTACACGTCAGGCGTGGGACGGGCTTCGGGCCGCCTACAAAGACACATCGGCGCAGCCGGCCGACATCACCCCGCTGCCGCGCCCGGAGGCCAGCTTGCATGCCGAAGGCCTCGTGGTGGCCAGTCCGGGTGCGGAGCGTCCGCTCCTGCCGAAGTTCAATCTCAATCTCAGCGGCGGGACGCTGCTTCTGGTGCTCGGCACCAGCGGCACCGGCAAGACATCGCTTCTCCAGACGCTGACCGGTGTCTGGCCCGCCAAGGACGGCATCGTTCGTCTGGGCGGGCGTGACCTGCACCGTTGGCCGGGCCCAGACCGCGGACAGCATGTCGGCTTTGCGCCGCAGGACGCCGAACTGCTGCCGGGAACGATCGCGGAAAACATCTGCCGGTTCAGCGGAGCGCCCGCTGACGACACCATCGCGGCCACGCAAGCGGCAGGCTTCCACGAAATGATCGTTCGGCTGCCCGACGGCTACGACACGGTCATCGGCAACGAGGGCGCGTACCTTTCGCGCGGCCAGAAGCAGGCGGTCAGCCTCGCGCGCGCCATGTTCGGGGAGCCGTTGCTGCTTGTGCTCGACGAACCGAGCGCCAACCTTGACCAGATTGCCGCCGAACAGCTCCGCCGGTCTCTGCTGGCGGCCAAGGGACGAGGCGCAATCGTGATCGCGGCAACGCATGACATGCGCCTGCTCGCCACGGCCGACCAGGTCCTTCTGCTGTCGCCGGGTTCGATCAAGATGGTTCCGGCTGCGGACTATATCGCGACGCTTCAGCCCGCGCGCGCTGCTGCGGTCCGCGCTGAAGGCAGCGTGTCATGACCGCGCTTTCCATGATCCTGCGGCGCCCCAGCATCTGGCTGTCCGCGTTGCTTTGCTTCGCAGCGCTCGGCGGATTCATCGCCTGGTCCGCGCTGGCACCGCTCGCCGAAGGCGTGGTGGCGTATGGGCGCGTGGCCGGCGAAAACGACCGCAAGGTGGTGCAGCACCTCGAAGGCGGCATCGTGGACCAGATCCTGATCAAGGAAGGCGACATCGTCGCCGCAGACCAGCCGCTGATGGTGCTCGCCAGCGTCGCCGTTTCGGCCGACCGTGATCAGGTGCTGCAGCAACTTGCCGATGCGCAGGCGAGCGTCGACCGTCTCGATGCGCTCTTGCTGGATTTGCCGGCGCTTGAGTTCACGCGGCTGGCCCAGGTCGCCGTTGATGACAAGACCCGGGCAGAAATCGAAACTCGCCAGCGCAGCCTTTATGAGCAGCAGCTCGGAACGCTCGGCGCAAATGCAGAAGTCCTGTCGAGCCGCCGCAGCAGCCTGCTGCAGCGCGCCAACGCCATCCAGAACCAGATCGACAACACGCGCCGCGCGCGTGACCTGCTCGTCACCGACATCGAGCGTCTCCGCGAACTGGTGGATCTGCGCATGGCCGTGACGCGGGATCTGTCCGAACTTGAAGTGCGCGAAGCCCAGCTTGCCGCAGACCTCGCGCGTCTTGAGTCCGAGCAACAGGACGCCCGAGCGCAGGCCGGCGAACTTTCGGCGCAGATCCGGCAAACCAATGCGCAATTTCTCGAAAAGTTGAGTGAGGACCTCGTCAAGGCGCGCGCTGACGTCTCGACCGGCGAAGAACGCTTACGCGCCGCCCAGGATGTACTCAACCGCACGACGGTCTACGCGCCGCAGGCGGGCACCGTCATGAACCTCGCCTTCTCGACCGCGGGCGGGGTCGTCCGGCCCGGCGAGTCCATCCTCGAGATTGTTCCGGCAACACCCGACCTCGTCGCCACCCTGCAGATCCGGCCGTCTGACCGGGATGCCGTGTTCGAAGGTCTCGCCGTCGAGGCCCGCCTGTCTGGACTCAACGCATGGGCGTCCCCGCTGCTCAAGGGCGAAGTCGACAGTATCAGCGCTGATCTCAAGACCTCGCCCGCCGGCGATTACAGCTATTATGAAGCCCGCGTCCTGATCGATAGCGAGGGCCTCAGCAGTCTCGATACTGATCCGATGCCGGGTATGCCGGTCGAGGCTTTCGTCTCGTCGGGTCAGACCCGCACGCTCTTCGACTATCTCATCGAACCCATCCGCGCCGTCGTCCGGCGCGGCGCGCGCGAATAGCGCGCCAGCCCAGCTTTCAAGGATACCGACACGTGTTTGACCGGAAGACTTCCGCGACCATCCCGCCGCAGACACCCGAGCCGGCTTCAAACGAGACCGCGCCGGAAGTGAAGTTTTCGGTCGATATCTCACGCGGCTTCTCGAAATGGCTCGCCGGCCAGAACGCGAGCCTCGTCCTCACCACCTACCAGGTCGGCAAGATCATCTTCTTTGGAACCGACAAGGCCGGCGAGTTCTGGACCTTCAACCGCAATGTCGGCCGCTGCCTCGGCCTCGCCACTGACGCGACCGGCTTCTGGGTCTCCAGCGATACGCAGCTCTACCGCTTCAGCAATGTCCTGAAACCCGGTGAGCGCGGCCCGGGAGACACGGACGGCTTCTACACGCCGCGCCTCAGCTATTTCACGGGTGATCTCGACATCCACGACGTCGGGATCGATCCTGCAGGCCAGCCGGTCTTCGCGAACACGCTGTTCAACTGCCTCGCAAAGCCCAGCGCCACTCATAGCTTCACGCCCGTCTGGACGCCGCGCTTCATTTCGCGCCTTGCGGCGGAGGATCGCTGCCATCTCAACGGTCTCGCGATGAAGGATGGTCAGCCTGCCTACGTCACGGCTGTTAGCACGTCGGATGTGTATGATGGCTGGCGTGATCATCGGCGCGGCGGCGGCGTCGTGATCGACGTTGCGAGCGGCGACATCGTGTGTTCCGGCCTGTCGATGCCGCATTCACCGCGTTGGCATAACGGGCGCCTCTGGGTGCATAACTCGGGCACCGGCGAATTTGGCAGCGTCAACCTGACGACACGGACCTTCGAGCCGCTGGCATTCTGTCCCGGCTATTTGCGCGGCCTTTCGTTCATGGGAGACGTGGCGGTTGTCGGCCTGTCGATGCCGCGCGGCAACAAGACCTTCTCCGGATTGGCCCTTCAGGAGCGCCTAGCGGAGAAACAGATCGCACCGCGCGCTGGGCTCTACTTCATCGACCTGAAAACCGGCGACACACTGCACTCCGTCATTCTCGGTGGTCTCGTCACAGAACTCTATGATGTGGCCGTCATCAAGGGAGTGCGCCAACCGGCGGCGCTGGGGCCGACCTCCGAAGAAGTGCGCCGTACACTGTCAATCGACGTTTAGGGGCGGCGCCGCGGGCGACGTTCCCTGTAGAATGCGGGGATAATGATCTGATGTTGAAACTGTTGTTGGCGTCGGTTGGCGCATTCGCCTTGGCGCCCGTCGCCCTCGCACAGGACAAGGCATGCCTTGGGCTGGGCGATGTCATGTCACTGTCGGCACGGACGAGTCCGGACGTTGCGACGCGCAAGGCGCTCCAGCGTGAGGCCGAAGCCGGGGTCACCTCGGCGCGGTCACTCTTCCGGCCGCAGATCTCGAGCTTCGCCCGCACCGGCACCGGCGATGTCGGGCTCGTCGACAGCACCATCCAGAGCCAGGTGGGCCTGCGCGTCACGCAGCGGCTTTTCGATTTCGGAAATGCTCGCCTGTCGCGCGAAGCGGCGAAAGCCAGCGCGGACGCTTCTGAGTATGAGGTCAAGGCCGCCGAGATGACCGCCGCCCATGAAGCCGCTGGTATCCTGCTGCAGCTCCTAAATGCGAGCCGTGCGATCGAGGCAACGGAGCTGCGTCGCGATTACTTCCAGAAACAACTCAGCGTCGTCGAGCGCCTGTTGGAGGCGGGGGCAGCGACCCTGTCGGAGCGCGCAGAAGTCGCGGCCGAACTCGCCGAAGCTGAGGCCTTCTTTGAAGAGCTCCAGTTTCAGAAGGAAAGCGCCTCTACCCGGCTTAGCATATACACCGGCAGTTCCTTGCCGCCCTGCGCCGAAACGGAACTCGTTGCCGAGATTTCAGCGTTGACGGCCGAACTGTCGGACATCGACACAGCCACACAGCTGGCGCTTGAGCACAATCCCGAGCTCGATGCTCTCTCCGCCAACGCCACCAGTCTTGCGGCCCTGGAGAAGCGCGAGAAACGCAACTGGTTGCCGGTCATCAGCGCGGTCGGGATTTCGTCCTATGCATCAACGGGGAACGGACGCGACTACGAATTGCAGGACCGTATCGGCGTCGATGTGACCGTGCCCCTCTACAGCGGCAGTGCGCTGTCGGCGGAGCGCGACAAGGCCGGCGCCCAGGAGTCCGCCGCGCGAAGCCGACTGAGCGCTGCGCGGCGCCAGATTGACGAAGACGTGCGCGTCACGTTCCAGCGCATCCTGTCGCTCGGCGCTCAGCTCAAAAACCGCGAAACGGTCGAAGCGCGCACTCGCGAACAGTTCGAGGCAGCGGAGCGAGAGTACGAGGCGGGCACACGGACGCTTCCCGATCTCGTCGAGGCGAGGCTCAAGTACGAAGACACGACGCTGCGCCGGATCGCGATGTCGTTTGATCTGATGCGCCAGAAGCTGATCCTGCTGAACCTCACCGGCACCGACCCACATGGCAAGGCCGCGCCTTAGGCGCGCCCAGGCGGGCTTGAAACTCAGTGGGACATGAAAACCGGTAAGGGCGAGCGCGTCAGCATCAGCTGGCTCGGTCCGCCCGTCAGGCGTTGCAGAAGCCTCGGCCGACGATAGGCGCCCATGACGATCGTGTCCGCATTGAACCCGTTCGCCGCCTCGATCAAGCGTTCGCCTACGGCTTTGCCGAGACTGTCTTCGTTGCGCACCGTGACGCGCAGATCGTGACGCGCCAGATGGGCGGCAATGTCGAGGCCGGGTACGTCGCCGTGTTCTGTCGGCCCGGTATGTGCATCAACAGTGACAATGCACACCTCCGCGTTCTTCGCCAAAATCGGCAAGGCGGCATGAATGGCACGGGAGGCCTCGCGGCTGGCGTCCCACGCGAGCAGCACGCGCTCTCCGACAGGCTTGGGTTTCCAATCCTTCGGCACGGCCAACACAGGCCGGCCGGCGCCAAACAGGGCGCCTTCGATGATCTCGCCATGAAGCGCCGTATCCGGGCGGTCCGGCATGCGCGCGACCAGAATGTCCGCATACCGTGCAAACAGGGACGTGACCTGAGACAGGCCGTTAATGAAGTTCATCGTGTGCCGGAATTCCACGCTCGGGGTTTTCTGCTCGATATGCCGATGAAGATCGGAGCGAAAGGCATGCAATTCCTCACTGCTGGCCTGGATCATCATTGTCACGTCGGTCTGAGTTGACCCGAACCCGTCAACGAAGACCGGCATGGGCTGCACGCCGATGGCGCAGCAGCTGAGATGGGCGTTCCAGTTTTCGGCCACGGCGGCGGCCTGATCGACCAGGTCA
>JAIXVM010000221.1 GCA_027482995.1 Hyphomonadaceae bacterium
AACCCGGACATCTGCCCCGGCGGCGAAGTGCAGTGGAAACAGGAAATGATGCAGTGCCTGACCACGTTCATGGGCCTGTTCCAGGAACGCGGCGCAGCCCCTGAAACCGGCGACCTGATCAGCCTGCTCGCGCATGGCGAGAAGACCCGCAACATGACGCCGATGGAACTGCTCGGCAACGTGATCCTGCTGATCGTCGGCGGCAACGACACGAGCCGGAACACAATGACGGCGTCGGTCTATGCGCTGAACAAGTATCCGGAAGAGTACAAGAAGCTGAAGGCCGATCACGGCCTGATGGCGAACATGGTGTCCGAAGCGATCCGCTGGCAGACGCCGCTGTCCTTCATGCGCCGCACCGCGCTGGAAGACGTGACGATCCGTGGCAAGACGATCAAGAAGGGCGAACAGGTCGCGATGTGGTACGTCTCGGGCAACCGCGACACGACCTTCTGGGACAAGCCGGAAGACTTCATCATTGACCGCAAGAATGCCCGCCAGCACCTCTCCTTCGGCTTCGGCATCCACCGCTGCGTCGGCAACCGCCTTGCCGAACTGCAGCTGAAGATCCTGTGGGAAGAGCTGATGGCCCGCTATGAGCATATCGAAGTGCTGGCCGAGCCGTCGTTCACGTCCGGCGCATTCGTGCGCGGCTACACCTGGATGCCGGTCGTGCTTCACCCGAAGTAAGGCTTGGCGGCCAACGGCCAGAATGATTAGACCTCCTGTCAGAGATGACAGGAGGTTTTTTCATGGACGTTTCAAAAGCTGTTGCGAAGCGGATTTCCACGCGGGGCTTCCTGCCGGACGCGCTGCCACTGGACGAGGTGAAGGCCTGGCTGACCGCGGCGCAGCGCGCGCCTTCGGGCGGCAACACCCAGCCCTGGCGCGTGATCGTTGTGGCAGGCGAGGAAAAGGACAAGCTGATCCAGCTGGCGCAGGCGAAGCTGGCGACCAACCCGGCCGGCGAGCCGACGGACCGGCCGATTTATCCGAAGGACCTCTGGGAGCCGCATGAAGCCCGCCGCCGCCGCGTGGGCGAGATGCTCTACGAAGCGCTCGAAATCCCCCGCGAGGACCGCGCCGGTCGGATGCGTTGGTTTGCCAACAATTTCCGCTTCTTCGGTGCGCCGATGGCGGTGTTCATCGTCATCGACGAGCGTATGGGTCACGGCCAGTGGGGTCACACAGGCATGTACCTGCAGACGCTGTGCCTGCTCGCCGAAGAGCGCGGCTGGGGCACGTGCATGCAGGAATGCTGGGGCATCCTGCGTCCGACCCTGAAGGAACATTTTGGGCTGGCTCCGACCGAGATGGTCTGGTGCGGCGTGGCCGTCGGCAAGCCTGATCCGAACGACAAGGCGAACCGCCTCTACGCAGAGCGCGCCCCGCTGGAGGAGATCGCCGAGTTCAGAGGCTTCTGAAGGAAAACAGCTCGCGAATTTGCGGGCTCATTTGGCCATCCTTCGACTTCGCTCAGGATGAGCTTCGCATGGTTTGATTGATGCAGCACGGCCTTCAAAAAGTGCAACGCTCATCCTGAGCGAAGTCGAAGGATGGCAATGGGAACCGGCTTCAACGCAATCCAGCCCAAATGCTGCCGCACGCCCGGGTTCCAATCCCGGAATGCCGACGCGCCGAAACTTTCTCATCTCGATCTGTGCGGTGCCGCTCTTGCCGCCCTTGCCGTTGGTCGAGGCGGAGAAGCCGTGGACCCGCAAGCTGGTGCGCGCGGCACGGCGGCAGATCGGCGTGACCACGGGCTATGATCCGGCCTATGTCCAGCTCGACTATCCGGGCGGAGACATTCCGCGCGAAAGCGGTGTGTGTACGGACGTTGTGATCCGCGCCTACCGGGACGCGTTTGATGTGGACCTGCAGGTTCTGGTGCATGAGGACATGGCGGCGTCGTTTGGCAGCTATCCGAAGACCTGGGGCCTGACGGGCACCGACCGGAACATCGACCATCGCCGGGTGCCAAACCTGGAGCGTTTTTTCGAGCGTGGCGGGCATGAGCGCGAAGCGCCGGGCAAGCGCGAGGACTGGCAGGCCGGTGACCTTGTCACCATGCGCCTCGGCGGACGCCTGCCCCACATTGCCATCTTCTCGGGTCACGACGCCGTGACCGGTCGCGCGATGTATATCCACAACATCGGCGGCGGCACACGCGAGGATGAGCTGTATGCGGAATATGACACACCGCGGCGGTTCCGGTTTGCGCCGCCTGAGGCGTGAGGCCTACTCGTCGTCCCGCCAGGTGTGCATCGGCTGCTGCGGCACACGGGTCTCGGCGCGCAACTTGCGCACGGCGGCCTGGACGGTGTCGCGGTCGAAAGCTTCGGGATCTTCCATCGGCTTCGGGGCTTTGGTGTAGGCGAACACGCTGACGGCTTCGATTTCGTCCTCATCCGCGTCGTCCGATGGCGCGGGCGGAGCGGGCGCAGTTACCGGAGACGGCGTCGTGGCTTCATCGCCCACGAAATCGGTCACGAAGGATTCCACATCCTCAAGGTTGCCCAGATCATCGATCAGCGAGTCTTCTTCGGACAGCGCTTCCTCGTCCGGCATCTGGAAGCCGGAGGGTATCACGTCCGTGAGCAGACCTTCGGCTTCAAGGTCTGCCTTGCCCGGAAGCGTGTCGAGGCTTTCGAGGCCGAAGTGCTCAAGGAACTTGTCGGTCGTGCCGTAGGTGATCGGCAGGCCCGGCGTCTTGCGGCGGCCGCGCACGCGCACCCAGCCGGATTCCAGCAGCGTGTCGATCACCGACTTTGCGACGGCCACGCCGCGAACGGCTTCGATCTCGGCGCGCGTGACCGGTTGACCATAGGCGATGATGGCGAGCGTTTCGAGCGCAGCCTGGCCGAGCTTTTTCTGAACCTGGCGCTCTTCGACGAAAAGGTAGGAGAGGTCCTGCGCGGTCTGGAAACGCCAATTGCCGGCCACCTCCACAAGGTTCACGCCGCGTTTCGAATATACTGCGCGCAACGCCATCAGCACTTCGCCGGCCTCGATTCCCTGAGGCAGGATCTGCGAGATTTGCTCCGCAGACAGAGGTTCTCCTGCAGCGAATAGAACAGCTTCGGCCCGGCGCACGCCTTCGGCGAGCAAGGCATCACGCCCACCGAGCAGGTCGGCCTCGGCGCGGGCCTGCGCTTCGGAAAGCTGGCTCATCGCCTTCCGGCGATCGTCGGACATGTCGTGGGTCATCTGGAACTTCTTAAGCGGTTGCATCGAGGCCCTCCCCGGTGCGGACCGTGTTGCGAAGATAGAGCGGTGAAAAATGGGCGTCCTGACGCAGCTCGACTTCCCCATCGCGGGTCAATTCGAGGGCAGCGGAGAAAACGCTGGCTGTCACCGAACGGCCTGGAACATCGGGTGTCGTTTCCGAAAGCGCGGTGCGGATGTCGTCGAGGCTCGACCAGTTGTCGAGCTGTTTGCGAAGGCCGCGCAAGGTGTTGCGCGCCTGCTCCAACGCCATCACGGGCTGCTTCTCGATCCGGTGCGGGGCTTCTTTTTCCTTCCGGTCACGGATGAAGCCGAAGGCGGAGGTCAGGTCGTACAGCGTTGCGGTGAATTCAGTCAGTTTCACGACCTTCGGCTGCACCGGCGCGCCGCGCAGGAACACGACGTTGTTCAAGACAGGACCAGCTTCCAGTTCGCGCACGGCCTGCCGCATCGCTTCAAGGCGTTTGAGGCGGAACGACAGACGCGCCGCCATCTCCTCGCCCGTCGGCTCATCATCGCCGAGCGCTTCCGGCTTTGGCAACAGCAACCGGGACTTCATGAAAGCCAGCCAGGAGGCCATCAGGAGATAGTCTGCTGCGAGGTCGATGCGCTTGGCGCGCGCGTCCTCGATGAACCCCATGTATTGTTCGGCCAGCTGCAGCATCGAAATCTGAAGCAGGTTCACCTTCTGGCGCCGGGCGAGTTCGAGCAGCAGGTGGAGCGGGCCTTCATAGCCCGGCACATCGACGGAAAAGAGGTTTACGCCTTCGGCGTCGGCCACATCCGCAGACAGGGCATCAATCGAAATGGCGCCGCTGGTCATGCCATCGCTCCCGCCGGCGGGAACAGTTCATGGAACCGGCGCCAGCCCTTGGCGGCTTCGAAAGGTTCGAGCTTTTTCGCGATGGCATCGGCGGCGGCGGCGCGCGCCTCGGCCTTGCCCTTCAGCGCAGGCGCCGCTTTCGCGACTTCGGTCATCTCGGCGAGGATGTCTCCGGCGTCCTTGAGGAAGCCTGAGCAATGCAGGAGCACATCACAGCCTGCCGCAATCGAGGCGTCTGCCCGCGCCGTCAGGGTGCCGCCCAAGGCCTTCATCCCCAGATCATCCGTCATAAGGAGACCATCAAACCCGATTCGGCCGCGGATCACGTCCTGAATCATGATGCGTGAGACGGTTGCGGCCTTGCCGGGATCGAAGGCGTCGTAGGAAATATGCGCGGTCATCGCCATCGGGGCGTGGGCAACACGGGCGAAGGCGTCGAAATCCTTCGACAGTTCATTGTCGCCGGCGGTGACGCGTGGAAGCTCGTAATGGCTGTCGGCGAAAGCGCGGCCGTGTCCCGGGATGTGCTTGATCACGCCGGCGACGCCGCCAGCCGCCAGCCCCGCCAGTGCCGCATCCGCCAGATCCGCAATGCCCGCCGGATCAGAGCCGAAGGCGCGGTCACCGATGATGTCGTGAGCGCCCGGAACCGGCAGGTCGACCACCGGGGCGCAATCGGCATGGATCGAAAGGCTCGCGAGTTCTGAAGCGATCAACCGGTGGCCGAGCCAGGTTGCCTCACGGCCCCTTTCGGGGTCGGCGGCGTAGATGGCGGCATAGTCGGACCCGCGCGGAAACAGCGGCCATTCCGGCGCCTTGAGGCGGGCAACTCGGCCGCCTTCCTGGTCAATGAAGATCAGCGTTTCGCGGCCCGTGGCCTGCCAGATATCGGCGACCAGCGCCCGGACCTGCATCCGGCTGACGCAGGAGCGGCCCATGAGGATCACACCCCACGGGTTTTCTGCGCGAAACAGCGCGGCCTCGCCCGGGGTCAATTCCGGACCCGATACGCTCAGAATGCAGGCTTTGACCACTATCCGTTCACCACGATGCAGTTGGCGCCAGCCTCCTTGATCGCATCACAGAAGGCCGTCGCTTCCGCTCTGTCGGCAAAGGACCCGGCGCGCAACCGGAAAAACACACCGTCCGGGCCAAGGTCGGCGCGCTGAATGATTTTGGTGGCTCCGTGATAAAGTTCCGGCGCGGAAGCGGTCACGCGCTTCCATTGCGATTCGGCAGCCTCTTCGGAGCGCAGGGCCGCGATCTGGACCAGGTAGGCGCCGTTGGGCGCGAACGTGAAGCGGGTTTTGGGACCCTGCGTTTCCAAGACGGGCGGGGGCAAAGCTGCGGCCGGTTCTGGAGCAGCCGCAACCGGTTGCGCGGCCGGAAGCGGCGGAACCACCGGCGGTTCAAGGTCGACCACAGGCTCAACCGAACCGCGGATCAGGTTTGTCGGCTCGCCGTCGCTGATTGCGGGCGGGACATCGCCTGCCAGTTCGGTGCCGGCCGAGGCCGTTTCGACTTCGGCGTCGCGGCTCGTCGCGTCCATGTCATCATAGAAATGCTTGTCGGTATTTGGAACGACCAAGCCGCCCGCATCGTCCGGGGCTTCCTTGAAGGGCGCATCCACCGCCAGAATGCTGGGCAGACCTTCGCCTTCGGGCCGAATGCCCTGCCGGTAGGTATTCCAGACGACGGCGCCAAAAATCAGCAGCACGCCGACGGCGAGCGCCAGGATGACCGGGCCGCGCGCGGTTTCGTCCTCGCGCGGGTCAAAACCGCGATAGTCATCGTCAAACGGGGCGTAGTCCTGACCCTGCGCATCTGATCGGCCCATGAGGCGCTCCCTGTGAGGATTCGTACAGTTAACAACTAGCCGGGTTTCCTTAACGAGCCTTGAAGACAAGGGTTCCGGCGGCTGGTTTGCGGTCAAGCAAGGCTGCGGGAATCAAACAGCCGGCGATGTTCTTCCAGGGCAAAATTGTCCGTCATTCCAGCGATGTAGTCGCACACGATCCGGGCACGCTCCGCGTCTTCCAGCGACTCTGCCTGCCCTTTCCAGGGCGGCGGCAGAGTCTGGGGTTCGTTGAGGAAGACTTCGAACAGGTCAGCCAGCACGCGCTTGGCTTTCGAGCGCATGCGATTGACGCGGTAGTGCTTGTACATCCGGGCGTGCAGGAAGGCGCGCAGCGCCCGCTGCGGAGCCTCAAGCCCTTGCGAAAATGCGATCAGCGGCTCGTCCATTGCCCGCACATCGGCCGCAGACTTCGGCTTGTGCCGCTTCAGCCGCGCGCGGGTCTCGCCGATCAGGTCGTTGATCCACAGGCCGATCAGGCGCCGGACGGCTTCGTAGGTGACCATGCGGTCGTCGAGGGTGGGATATTCAATCCGCACACTTCGGAACACATCGCCCACAACGGGCAGTTCCAGCAGGTCATCAACCGTGAACAGCCCGGCTGCCATGCCATCATCGATGTCGTGATTGTTGTACGCGATGTCGTCGGACAAGGCGGCGACCTGCGCTTCCGGCCCGGCGAACTGATCGATCTCGAGATCAGCCAGATGCGGAAAGTCCCGGAACGCGGCCGGCAGGTCCTGAATCGTCGTGTCCGGGCCGGTCAGCGGGCCATTATGCTTGCAAAGCCCTTCGAGGGTTTCCCAGCTGAGGTTCAGGCCATCAAACTGGGGATAGCGGCGCTCCAGCCGGGTGACGATCCTGAGGGACTGGGCGTTGTGGTCGAACCCGTCAAAGGGCTGCATGCAGGCATCGAGCTGGTCTTCGCCCGCATGGCCGAACGGCGGGTGGCCGAGATCGTGGCAAAGGGCGAGCGTTTCGGCGAGGTCTTCGTCCAGTCCTAAGGTGCGGGCGATCGTGCGGGCAATCTGGGCCACTTCCAGCGAATGGGTCAGGCGCGTGCGGAAATGATCCCCTTCATGGGCGACAAAGACCTGGGTTTTCTGCTTCAGCCGGCGAAAAGCAGTGGCGTGGATGATACGGTCCCGGTCGCGCTGGAACGGCGTGCGGGTGGCCGAAGGCGCCTCGTCAAAGTAGCGCCCGCGGCTGTCTTCATGCCGTGTTGCGAACAGGGCTCTCTTTTCCATTCCCGATTTCGTCCTTATGTTCTGCCCATGACCGACGTTTCTACACCGGATGTGACCCTTACAGCCTCGGCTGCGAAGCGGATTACTGCGATTCTTGCCAAACAGGACGGCGCGGCCTTCCTGCGCGTATCTGTAGAAGGCGGGGGCTGTTCGGGCTTCTCCTACAAGTACGATTTCGCGCCCAGCGCAAACGCGGACGACCTCGTCATCGAACGCGACGGCGCCCGGGTGGTGATTGACGAGATGAGCCTCGAATTCCTCAAGGGCTCCGAAATCGACTTTACGAACGAATTGATCGGGGCGGCCTTCAAGATCAACAATCCCAACGCTACCAGTGGTTGCGGCTGCGGTACCAGTTTTTCTGTGTAATCAAGCGCAGCCGCGCCATTGTGCCGGCCATCCGTCACGGTAGTGTCATCCTGTGATTTGAGTGGGGTGACTGAATGTTCGGCAAGCGTAAGTGTGATTCCACGCCGGTTTTTGCCGAACCGGTGCATGTCGAAAACGCAGGTCAGATCCGCGCTGCCATAGAGGCTTTGGCATGCCCGTCCGGCGCCAAACTGGTGCAAGGCGCACTGCGCGCGCCGAGCGCTGCGGCTTTGGTGAAGGCGTCGCAGAAGCCGGATGCTGTCTGGATGTTCGCTCAGCGCGCCGAATGCAGCCGGTGCAAGAAGCTGTGTGAAGTCATGATCAGCCAACCTTCAGCCGGCGAGGCACCGAACGAACATGCCGTCCGGTCCAAGGCTCGGCCTGACGTTTACGCTCTTCAACATGCCTACCTGCCGGAATGGTTCCTCAACCGGCCGGATGAGGCGATCCGGCTGCTGACCACGAAGCTTGACGACTGGCAGGCCCAGACCATGCGCCACCTTGGCGAGATCGTCGAACGCTCGCCCGGCAATCCGTTGCCGATCACCAATGTCCAGATCGTCGGCACGCCGGGTGAGACGACCGCCGTGCTGGTTGATTTCATCGCCCCCCGCGCGCCGGTCGAGGCGCACCACGCGCTTCTGGTCGGCGGACCGGCCCCGCGCTTCTTCCTGTCGGAAAAGACGCATCTGGGAGAGAATGGCCCCTTGGCGGATATGGCCGGCCTGACGGAATGGACCTTCGCGAAACCCGACAAGTCGGAGATGAAGCATACGGCAATCACGCTCTTGCCCGAGGTGTCGCGCAGCGCCTTCTTCAATGCGGCGGTGGAACTGCTCAAACAAAGGCTCGCCTGAGCGGCGGGCGCGATTGCGCTTGGGCCGGGCGGCAGTACACTCTCGCGCATGACCCAAGCGATCCCCTTCAAGATATCCGTTCCCGACTCCAAACTCGCCGCCATCCGCTCGCGGGTGGAGGCCTATCCCTGGTTCCCAGCGCCCGCGAATGAACAGGGCTTCGCTTACGGGAT
>JAIXVM010000124.1 GCA_027482995.1 Hyphomonadaceae bacterium
CGTCATGGCCGCGTAGCCGCCGGTAAGCCGTCTCGACCGCCCACAGCACGCCATATCCGATCACGGCGCCGGCAGCGTGCATCACCCAGGCGTCCGCCCGCGTCATCGCCACCATCAAGGCGCCGAGCAGCAGCACTGCGGCGTTCAGAACATCCGGCAGAAGGAACGTCTTCAGGTCTATGGCCGCGAGTGCGAGCAGCAGCCATCCCAGCAGCAACGTGAACGCCAGCAGCTCGCCCGGCGCCCAGGCCAGCGCTGCGGCGCTCACTGCGCCGCCGCCGATCATCGTCACGATTGACCCCGCCCGCGACGGCGCCGCGGCTGTCCGTCCCAGGCTGTCGTCCGAATAGCGCGCATACCACCTGGCGGCCGCATCGATCGCCAGCCCCGCGGCCAGTCCGGCCAGAACAATCCACAGACTATCGATCATCAAGGCGCGCGCCGGGAGCGAATTAGCGGCGCCGCAGATGGCGCCCGCCCGCTTATGGAACGCCGCCTGCGCCGTGTCATCCGCCGGCAGGGCCGGAAACCATTTGTGAACCATGCGGCCTCACATGATGGGCCTTTCGGGTGTAAGCCTGAGTGTTGCTTTCGAGAGGAATTTTCGCGCATGTCCGCCGCTGCTCCGTCCATCGCCCGCATCATCGCACGCGAACTCAATGTCGAGGACAAGCAGGTCGCTGCCGCCATGGAACTGATCGGCGAGGGCTCGACGGTGCCGTTCATCGCCCGCTACCGGAAAGAGCGCACCGGCGGCCTCGACGATACCCAGCTGCGCCACCTCGCGGCCCGCTTGACCTATCTCACCGACCTCGCCGCCCGGCGCGAAACCGTGCTCAAATCGATCCGCGAGCAGGGCAAGCTCACGCCCGCCCTCGAGAAGCAGATTTATGCGGTCGAAACGAAGGTCGAACTTGAAGACCTCTACGCTCCGTTCAAGCAGAAACGGCGCACCAAGGCCACCATCGCGCGCGAAGCGGGCCTCGCCCCGCTGGCCGAGCAGCTCCTCGCCAATCCAAACCTGAACCCGGCCGACATCGCCGCCAAATTCGTTTCGAAAACCAAAGGCGTCGCCTCGGCGGCGGAGGCCCTCGAAGGCGCGCGCCACATCGTGGTGGAAAGCCTCGCCGAGACGCCCGAAATCGTCCGCGCCGTGCGCGAAAAGATGTGGGCCGAAGGCAAGGTCCGCTCGTCGGTCGCCAAGGGCAAGGCGGAAGAGGGCGCCAAGTTCTCCGACTATTTCGACTTCGACCAGCCGATCGAGCAGCTGCCCTCGCACCGCCTGCTCGCGTTGCTGCGCGGCGAGAAGGAAGGCGTGCTGAAGCTGAACCTCGACATCCCGCACGTGAATGACCGTCCGCATCCGGCGGTGAATGTTGTGATGTCGAAGGCCGGGCTCGCCCGCAAAGGCCGGGCCGCCGATGCCTGGCTTGCCGAGACGGCCGAGATCGCCTGGAAAACCCGCCTCGCGCCCGCCTGCACCAACGACCTCTTCGCCCGCGTGAAGGAACGCGCCGACAGCGAAGCGATCCGCGTCTTCTCCACAAACGTCAAAGCCTTGCTTCTGGCGGCGCCGGCCGGTCCGAAAACCGTGATGGGTATCGATCCCGGCATCCGCACGGGCTGCAAGATCGCGGTCGTGGACGCGACGGGCAAGGTGCTCGAGACGACGACTGTCTATCCGCACGAGCCGAAACGCGACTGGGCCGGCGCGCTGATGACGCTCGCCAAGCTGTCGAAGAAACACAAGGTCGAACTCGTCAGCGTCGGCAACGGAACCGCCAGCCGCGAAACCGACAAGCTCGTCGCCGAGCTCTCCGCCAAGATGCCTGAACTCGGCCTTACGCGCGTGATGGTCTCCGAGGCCGGCGCGTCCGTTTATTCCGCCTCGGAACTCGCGGCGAAGGAATTCCCTGACCTCGACGTGTCGATCCGCGGCGCCGTCTCGATCGCGCGCCGCCTGCAGGATCCGTTGGCGGAACTCGTGAAGATCGAACCCAAGGCGATCGGCGTCGGCCAGTACCAGCATGATGTCGACCAGTCCGCCTTGTCCCAGTCCCTCGACGCCGTCGTCGAGGACTGCGTGAACGCGGTTGGCGTCGATGTGAACACGGCCTCCGCCCCGCTGCTCGCGCGCGTGTCGGGCCTCAATGAAACGCTGGCCTCAAACATCGTCGCCTTCCGGAATGAGAACGGTGCGTTCAAGTCCCGCGCCGCCCTCAAGAAGGTGCCGCGCATGGGCCCGAAGGCGTTCGAACAGTCCGCCGGCTTCCTGCGCATTCCCGGCGCGAAGAACCCGCTCGACGGGTCGGGCGTCCACCCGGAAGCCTACCAGGTCGTGGAGCGGATTGCCGAGAAGACGGGCCGGGAAGTCAAAAGCCTCGTCGGTGACAAGGCCTTCCTGTCGAAGATCAAGCCGCGCGATTTCGCAGACGGCACCTTCGGCGAGCCCACCGTTGCCGACATCCTCAAGGAACTCGAAAAGCCCGGCCGCGATCCGCGTCCCGAATTCAAGACCGCGAGCTTCAAGGACGGCGTCGAATCGCTGAGCGACCTAAAGGCCGGCATGATGCTCGAAGGCGTTGTCACCAACGTCACGGCCTTCGGCGCCTTCGTGGACATCGGCGTTCACCAGGACGGCCTCGTCCACATCTCCGAACTGTCGGACACGTTCGTCAAAGACCCGCATGCCGTCGTTCGCGCGGGGCAGGTGGTGCGCGTGCGCGTGAAGGAAGTGGACGCCGCGCGCAAGCGCATCGCCCTCAGCATGAAATCCGAATCCAGCGCAGAGCCCGGCCGCTTCGCCGGCGGGCGCCGCTAGCGCCCGTCTTTACACCGCCTGGGCGGCGGGTTCCGGCGCGCCGGCGCTCACAACGTCGTTTCGCTTGCCGGGGCGCAGCATCTTGAGAGCTGTCATCGACCACTCGCGGTGGAAGATCAGCAGGTAGCCTGCATAGCCCGCGCCGCCCGCCACCACCTTGAGGGCGAGGCGCAACAGAGGGTCGAGCTCGGGGGTCTGGACCTTGATGATCAACACGATCCCGGCCATCACCGCGCAGGCCGCGTAGGCCGGCATCATCGACATGAACAGGCCGAGCGGCTTGGTGTGCATGTCCTTCAGCAGGACGGGCACGGTCATCAGCACGCGCACCACTTCGACGATCACCAGTGACGCGACGACGGCGTTGGCCGAGTATTGGGAAAGCGCAAGTGACGCGACCACGAGGATCGCAACATCGAGCAACGAGTAAGCGATCAGGAGGTTCACCCGTTTCACGGCCACCATTGCGGCGTTCCGGAAATAAGTCATCGGCGCCAGCAGGCCTGCGACGCACATGATGGCCAGCATCGGCGCGGTCGGCGCGTAGTCGTCGCTCAGCGCCACGCTTACGACGTCGTCACTCGTCAAAGCCAGGCCAGCGAAGATCGGCAAGCAGACGAGCGCCGACATCTGGGACAGGCGCCGGTAGAGCAGATCGCGGTCGCCCTTGGTCTGGTTGCCTTCGGCCAGCAGCATCACCCACAGCGAGCTGATCGGCGAAAGGAACGTGCCGTTGATGATTTCAGCGAACCGGCCGGCAATTCGCATGAACCCGACCGCAGCGGTGCCGAAGCTGAAGGCGACCACGAGGTCGAGCACGCGCATGTAGGATGAGGCAATCGACTGCGCCGCAAAGATCCGGCCCGAGATCTGGAGATAGTGCGCCGCATACGAGGCTGAAAACCTGAAGCCCGGCCACCAGTTGATCCGCATTGCCATGATGACCGACGAAACGAGCGACTGGACGCCGCGCTGCGCCACCAGCGCCCATTCGGCATACGGGCTGAACACGACGATCAGCGCCGCGAGACCGCCGGCCACCGCGCCGACGATGTTGCGGATCGCGCCGCCCTTGAAATCGTGATCGCGGATGACGACCGATGTAGACGGAATGGCCAGCGGCACCGGCAGCA
>JAIXVM010000050.1 GCA_027482995.1 Hyphomonadaceae bacterium
AAGGCGTAGCCCGTGACGGCGTGCCTTACCGCAACACATATGCGTGGTTCTTCCGTATGCGCGGCGGCAAGGTCGTCGAAGCGACGGCATTCTTCGACGCGATCGCGTTCGACGAGTTGTGGACGCGCGTAGAAGTGTCCAATCCGAACTAGCGTAGGGCCAGCCTTGATTGCGGGTGTTGGCCCAAAACCAACATCCGCTTCGAAGTGGCATGCATTACTGGCGACAAGGAACAACTTGAGCGACAGGGACGCACTTCAATTGTGTCCGATCAGCACCTGAAAACTGACGCTCGCCAATCATAGTTCGATGTCTGCAATCGGCGATTAATTGCCTGTTACGAGAATCTGGACTCTGTCAGGCTTCGGCCGGATTCCTGCCAATCGCAAAATTGTATCTGTGACATCAGAAGGGCAGGCTCGATCGCTCTCGCTGCTCCGGGCAGGGGCAAGCGAAGGATTAGAACCTTATTGCAAAGGGATGATCTTCGCTGGCGGCTTCTGTTGTCCGAGTTTCACCATGAGCGGAAACTTCTTCTCGACTACCCCTTCGATGAACACAGATCCGCAGTCTTCGCAGCCGCAAGGAAGATCAAAGACAACGTCATCACGGCTCGGCGGCAACTTTCGCACGCGCGAAATCTCCGCAACGCTAAGCGTTCTGATGCGGGTACTCTCGCAGCCAGCTTCGGGACAGCACATGCTGAGGTTCCATTCTTGTCCTCAGCACGCTGAGGCAAGTTTCGGATCAGTCGTTTCGTCACCCTCCGGCAAACCGGATCTGGGGCCGAGGGTCATGCAGATCTCATCCCGCCTCCATAATCCTTCCCTGTCAGGTGGGCGGACGGTGCTTCTGCCAGAGCGCAGTCGCGCCGCAACCGGGCAGATCTAGCGCGTCAGCGGGCGTTGAAAGTCTCGGACTTGGCCCGGTTGCGCCGCGCCTTCAGCGCCCTGGCTGCGCACCTCCTTGCCGCCCACCCGACCGGGAAAGACGCGCGGCGAGAGGAGACGAGACATGACCGACCAGCCCACTGCCGTTGCACTTCTTGGAACTGCTGGCGCGCCAACCCTTCAGGATAGGCCACGCATCTACGTGGCGTGCCTTGCTGCTTACAACAACGGACGCCTGCACGGGCGCTGGATCGAGGCAACGACGCCGGACGAAATCCGGCGCGAAGTATCGGCGATGCTGCGCGCCAGCCCGGAGTCCAATGCCGAGGAATGGGCGATCCACGATTATGAAGGCTTCGAAGGCGCGCAACTTTCCGAATACGCCTCGTTCGAGACCGTGTGCGAGCTTGCCGAGTTCATCGGCGAATATGGGCAACTCGCTGCCCGCATTTACCAGCACTACGGCAATGACCTTGAACAGGCACGCGCCGCCTTCGAAGACTATGCGGGCGAGTACCGCAGCGCCGCCGACTTTGCCGAGGAGCTTCATACCGAACTCGGCACCGCGATCCCCGAAAGCCTCAGCTACTATATCGACTGGCAGTCGCTCGCACGGGACATGGCCCTGAACGGCGAGATCATGGTGTTCCAGATGGGCTTCGACGAAGTCCATGTCTTCTGGTCGCGGTAGGGAAGGGCGCGGACATGACCCCCGAAACCACCAAGCACCGGTTCACCCTCGAAGAACTGCAGCAGGCGGACGATTGGTCCGAGGGCTTTTGCCTCGCCTGCCGGGCCCCGCGTGACGGCTGCGAGCCGGACGCGAGCGGATATGAATGCGACGAATGCGGGGAGCGCGCCGTCTACGGCCCGCACTGGATCGCCATCGCAGGTCTGTTTGCGGAGGGCGAAGCATGAAGTTCGCCCAAGGATTCCCATCCTATGTTTGCCCCAGCGATGTCATCAGCTGTGAAGCCGGGCCCTTCACCGTCTTGGCGCAGGTTGTGCCGGATGATTGTCCGGACGCACCAGATCAGCGCCAGGACGGCTTCTGGCCCTCGCTTTATGCCGATGCGCCGGGGTTCATCGGCCCCGGGCCAAACCACCGCCAGCGCTTTGCCGAGGCACAGGCCAAGGCCGAAGCTGTCATGGAAAGCTGGCGCAAGGGCGACTGGTTCTATTGCGGGATCGTGCTGTCGGTTACGTTGGAGGGCGTTGTGCTCGCATCTCATGCAGCCAGCCTCTGGGGCATCGAGGCCAACTACCCGGGAACGGATAACAGCTACCTCGCAGAGGTCGCGAACGAGCTGCTCCCCGAGGCCCTTGCTATATCCCGTGAAACGCTCGTGCGGCTCGCCGCGCATGTGCAAGCGATGGAGGGCGCGTGATGGCGGACATCTTCGAACAGCTCCTCGGTCCGCGCCCGTCGCTGACGCTCGACATCGAGCAGGGCTTTGTCACCGCGATCTGGGTTGAGGGTCGCTGCCCGAACGTTACGATCCGGGATTTTGATCTCGGCGCCAGCGCAGCGGATGCCTCGCGCGATTTCTTCGGCGCCCCTTACGTGCCGATCAACTGGCACCTGCCGCCGTGGCGGCTGGGCCTCGCCCTTGCGCCCCCACACTTGTTTCCATTCTGAGGAGTTACCCCATGTCACAACCTGATCTGATCCACATCGAGCTCAGCAAGCTGAGCATTTCCAGACTCAACATGCGCCACGGGCGCAAGGCGCCCGATGTCTCCGACATCCTGCCGTCCATTCGGGAGAAGGGCCTCCGCCAAACCCTGCTCGTCCGGCGGGAAGGCGACGGCTACGGCATTGTCGCCGGGCGCCGCCGGTTCTTTGCGCTCCAGCAGATTGCGAAGGAGACCGGCAGTGATCCGTTGGTGCCCTGCGCCGTAATGGCAGAAGGCGACGCTGCGTCTGCCATCGAAGCCTCGATCATCGAGAACGTAGCGCGCCTGCCTGCCACCGAGATGGAACAGTACACGGCATTCCGGAAGCTTCACGACGAGGGAAGAGGCGTCGAGGAAATCGCTGGCTTCTTCGGCGTGACGGAGCTGAACGTGAGGCGTGTGCTGGCGCTAGCCGCGCTCAGCGCGCCGATCCGAAAGCTTTATGCCGATGACGAGATCGACCGCGAAACCGTTCGGGCGCTGACGCTTGCCACACCTGCTCAGCAGGCGGATTGGCTTAAGTTGTGGAACAGCGAGACAGAGCGCGCCCCGATGGGGCGGGCCTGCCGCGCGTGGATCACCGGCGGGAGCGCGATCACGACCGACAAGGCGCTGTTCGACCTCGCTGGTTACACCGGCGCGGTGACCGCCGACTTATTCGGTGACGCAGCTGTGTTTGCGGACGCAGCAGCCTTCTGGGAGGCACAAGGCACCGTGATCGCTGATCGCGTCGATAGCTACCGCCAGCGCGGCTGGGCAGATGTGATCCTGTTGGAACGCGGCGCATACTTCCAGCGCTGGGACTATGTCCAGACGACCAAGAAGCAGGGCGGCAAGGTCATCGTTGAGCAACGCCATGATGGCACGGTGACGTTCCACGAAGGTTGGCTCAAGGCGGCTGAGGCCCGCAAGTCCAGGACGGCTAAGGCAAGCGGCGCGGCTGAACTCGCCGCCGACACCCGGCCCGAGATGTCTGGCCCGATGGCGGACTATATCGGCCTGCATCGGCATGCCATTGCACAGGCTAGCCTGATCCGGCACCCGGCTATTGCGATGCGCCTGATGGCGGCGCATGCGTTGTGCGGTTCGTCGCTCTGGAATGTGCGCCTGCACACCGCTGGCGCGGTGAAGGCCGAAACACTTGCCAGTTCCGGGGGCGGGATTGCCGCCGCTGAACTGGCCGCAGCGCGAGTAAGCGCCGAAGCAGTATTCGAAGCGCTCGGCGCACCTGTGCCGCGCCGCAGCGGAGATACCTATCACCTCTGCGAAACCTTCGCCGCGCTGCTTGCGATGTCCGACGCTGAAGTGATGAGGGTAACGGCGCTAGCGATTGCCGAAACGCTCGAGTCCGGTGGGCCAGCCGTCGAGGCCGTCCTGCATGCCTCCGCCGCCGATCCGGCAGAGTTCTGGAAACCGGATGAAGCGTTCTTCGACCAGCTGCGCGACAAGCGGGTGATCACTGCGTTCCTTGCAGAGGCCATCTCACCGGAAGCTGCACGCAAGGCGGAATGCCTGACCGGCAGTGCGCAGAAGGGCATGCTGACAGCGGCGCTCGCCGCAGACGAGGATGGCGCTGGCACCAGCTGGCGCCCGGGCTGGATGCAGGTGCCGCCGACCCGCCATGTCGAGGGCGCAGCCTCACCGCCCGCCGATGCCTGGGACCGGATAGCCGGGCTGTTCGAGTCAGATGCGGAGCAGGAATCCGGCGCAGAACCATCGTCTTGCAAAGCCACCGCTGTCTGAGTTTTTCGTCTCCTCTCAGGCAGAAGGGAGCCGCCCGGTGCTGGCCGCCGGGCGGTTTTTTGCGCGAAGGTCTCTGTATGCGGATCAAAGTGCAGTAGGTTCAAGTCGCGAGAAATGCTGTTCGAAATGGCTTTGGTTTCTTCCGCGACAACAGACTGCGTTGCAGGGTGAGGGGCCTCATTCGTTCCTGAAACCTGCCTCTCGCGGACCCCTTGTTTCCGTCTCTTGCCGTTGGACCTGGACCGCCTGCGCCGGGCCTGAAACCGCCCCGGGCAAGAAATTTCCTCTGCGCTACGCGCATTCATCGCGAAACAAATTTCCCGCCCGGGGCGGTGCTCCACTTCGTTGCGCCCCTTCGGGTTCAGGCCCGGCGCAGGCCGTCCTTTCGGTCCGGCGTCGACGGGAACAAGGGGTTCCCGGAAGACGAGCCAGGAAACGAAAAGGAGACCCCCATGGCAAACGCACTCGGATATGTCACTGAAACCAAAGCCGGCTTCGAAGGCACCCTCGCAATGATGAACCTGTCAGCTGCGATCCGCATCGAGAAGAACGCGGAAAAAGCCGGAGACGGCCAGCCGGACTACCGCATCTTCGCCGGAGAGACCTCGACCGAAATTGGCGGCGGCTGGATGCGCAAAGCGAAGGCTTCGGGCCGGGAGTACCTCTCGATCACGCTCGCAGACCCGCAGATCGGTCCCCGCAAGATCTTCGCGAACCTCGCCCCGGTCAAAGGCAAGAAGGGCCGCCACGTGATCCTCTGGAACCCCCGCGACTAGGCTGGAACATCAGCCTAAGCGAGCCGCCCCGGAGACACCTCCGGGGCGG
>JAIXVM010000223.1 GCA_027482995.1 Hyphomonadaceae bacterium
TCTGCTGCCTCGGCCGGGGTTGCGGCGCCGGACGAGACTTTAACGGCTGAAACGGTGATCCCTGAGGTGTCCAGCTCGGTGAATTTAGCGTCACATTGGAGGTCCCGGGCGCTGCACCAGGCCGACAGGGCCTGTTCTGCCACGGGTTTGCGCAGCAGCCACAAAACCATGGAACCGCCCACAAAAACAAAGCCAAATCCGGCCAGGGCATACCAAAGGCGTCCCGCGCGGCGCCTCGGCGCAGGCTCGGCAGGCGAAACCTGTTCGGTGGCATCATCTGGCGTCACTGGTGGGACCGGCTTGCTTCTTGCTTTTCCTACGACATAAAGTGCTAACTTGGCATCTAAAGCTTGCGCTCTGAATTCTTGAATCCTTAAGCGGGACAAAGGACACTCGGTAGCGTGCAGCCCATTTGCCAGCCTCAGGGCCGTGGGGGCTTCGAATGACAGGAAACCGATCCTTGAGCCCATACGAGACCTCCGACCCTGTTGATGCCCCCGTGCGCCCGAAAACCGGACTGTCGCAGGGTCTCAAGAGTCTGATCGTGCTTGGCATCCTCGGCAGCGCGTCGGCGCTCGCCGGGATTGTCATGTCAGGGCGCACTGCTGCGCCTTTCACGGAGACCGCCGAAGCCACCGTGCAGGCCCCGCTGGCCGCCCGGTTGGTCACGGCCTGGGACGCGGTTGATGCGTCGCCTGTGCAGCGGATTGAGGGCAAGCTTGAGCGCAACGAGACGCTGACCGGTCTGCTTATGCGCCTCGGCGCGGCTCAAAGTGATGCCGGCGCCGCGCTGCATACATTGGCGGGGACCGACCTGCTCGACAGCCGCCGCCTGCTGCCTGGCAAGACGATGGCCGAGGCCTGGTTCGAAAACGGCCAGCTGACGGCCGTCTCCGTGCGCGCCGCGGCCGACCTCAGCCTGCTGATCACCCGCACGGCAGATGACAACTGGTCCGCAACGCCGCTCTACGCGAAGCTCACACCCGGTTACCACCGCGTTGAAGCCGAGATCGAGACATCCATTTATGCCGCCGCACTCGAACTTGGCGCGGAAGACCAGCAGGTCGCCGATTTCGCCAATGCGTTCGCCTACGACATCGACTTCCAGCGCGAAATCTATCCCGGCGACCGGTTCGAGATCCTGTTCGAGACGGCCTATGACGAACGCGGCAACCGCGTGCGCAATGGCGAAGTTCTCTACGCCGCGCTGAACGGCAAGGCACTCAAGCGCGGCTTCTACCGGTTCACCCCGTCGGACGACACCGTCGCCGATTACTTCGACGAGAACGGCGAGAGCGCTACGAAATTCCTCATGAAGACGCCGATCAACGGCGCGCGGATTTCGTCCAGCTTCGGTAAGCGCAAGCATCCGATCTCCGGCTATACCCGCCTGCACAAGGGCACAGACTTTGCCGCGCCGACCGGCACGCCGGTCTATGCGGCCGGCAATGGCACGGTCGAGCGGGCGAGCCGGAATGGCGGCTATGGCAACTATGTCCGCATACAGCATACGCGCGGTTACGAGACCGCCTATGCCCACCTCTCCCGCTATGCCACGGGCATCAAACCGGGAAAGAAAGTCATACAGGGCGACGTCATCGGCTATGTCGGATCGACCGGCGCCTCGACCGGCCCGCACCTGCACTATGAAGTGTATGTCGACAACAAACCCGTCAACGTCATGTCGCTCAATCTTCCGAACGGCCGCAAGCTTGAGGATGACCCTGCGATACTCGCCGAGTTCAAGGCGTACAAGGCAACCGTCGACGCCTTGCGTACGGCACGCGGCGAACCGGTGGCGCAGGCCGCATTGAGCACGGCGCAGACCCAGCAGCCCGGACAATCGGAAGCCGCGCCGCTTCAGTCACCCTGATCGCAAATGGCGGGCGGCCTCAGTTGAGCGCCGCCCGGCCCTTGGCGAAGTTGTTCGGCACGCCGTTGATCGACAACGCATCGCCTTCGACGCCGACATGGATCGTCTCCCCGTCGAGAATCCGCCCTTCCAGCAGCAGGCGTGCAAGTGGGTCCTGCAACTCCTTCTGGATGACGCGCTTCAGCGGGCGGGCGCCGTAGACCGGGTCATAGCCGCGCGCGGCCAGCCAGTTGCGGGCAGCGAGGCTGAGGTCCAGCTTCATCTTCCGCTCACGGAGCAACCCTTCGAGGCGGCCCATCTGGATGTCGACGATATGATCGATCTCGCCGCGGCCGAGGCGCTTGAAGAAGACGATCTCGTCGATCCGGTTGATGAACTCCGGACGGAAGTGGCGCCGGATCGCCGCCATCACATGCTCGCGCGCCTGTTCGGACACTTCGCCTTCCTCGCCGCTGGCGAGCGCATCCGCGCCGAGGTTTGACGTCATGATGATGATCGAGTTCTTGAAATCGACGGTTCGGCCCTGCCCGTCCGTGAGCCGACCGTCATCAAGCACCTGAAGGAGCGTGTTGAAAAGGTCCGGATGGGCCTTTTCGACTTCGTCGAACAGGATGACCTGATAAGGGCGCCGGCGGATGGATTCCGTGAGCACACCGCCTTCGTCATAGCCGACATAGCCGGGAGGCGCGCCGATCAGGCGGGCCACAGAGTGCTTCTCCTGGAACTCCGACATGTCGAGCCTCAGGACGGCACTCTCGTCATCGAACATGAAGCCGGCGAGCGCCTTCGTCAGCTCGGTCTTGCCGACACCGGTCGGGCCGACAAACAGGAACGAGCCGATCGGACGGTTCGGATCCTGAAGGCCTGCCCGCGCGCGGCGCACGGCGTTCGAAACGGCGAGCAGCGCATCCTCCTGTCCGACCACACGGGCGCGCAGCGCATCTTCCATGCGCA
>JAIXVM010000134.1 GCA_027482995.1 Hyphomonadaceae bacterium
CCGATATTGCCCGAGCCGATCGCGCGAATGTCACCCAGCCCCGCCGCCCGCGTGATCACGAGGCCAAACGGGATCGACCCGGCGAGATACCCCACCGTCGATGCCAAAGCATAGATTGCCCATTCCGGCATGTATCGCTGTCCCTCGCGCGCCCCGCTCGCGGCAAGGTTTAGGGGGGCGGGGGATTTGCGGCAAGGGGGGGCTTGCGGCGCGTTTGCCCTACCGCTCGAACACTGTCCGCCCGCCCACAAACGTGCGCATCACGCGGCCCTGTAGCCGCCGCCCGTCAAAAGGTGAGTTCTTCGAGCGAGAGAGCAGATGATCCCGGTCGCAGAGCCAGGGCTTGTCCGGATCGAACAGGATCAGGTCCGCCGGCGCCCCTTCGGCAATCCGCCCTTGCGGCAGGCCGAGGATTGACGCCGGGCCGATGGTCACGGGCGCCAATGCCTCCAGCAGGCTGAAACAGCCCTCCGCCGCCAGCGTCATCAGGCAGGGCAGAACGGTCTCCAGCCCCGCCGCGCCAAACGCCGCCTCGCCGAACGGCAGCCGCTTTTCCTCCGGGGGCTGAGGATCATGCGCCGACACGACCGCATCAATCGCGCCCGTCTTGACCGCATGGATCAGCGTCTTGCGCATCGTCTCGGTCCGGAAGGGCGGGTTCACCTTGCAATAGGTGAGGTAGTCGCCGACATCGAGCTCGTTGAAGAACAGCGAGTGCGCCGCCACGGTCACGAACACTTTCGCGCCGGCATCCTTGGCAAGCGAGGCCTCGGCCAACGTGCGCTCGCTCGTCACCTGGTCGAGGATCAGCGTGCATCCTGTCTGCTCCGCGAGGATGATGTCGCGCATCGCGCCAATCCATTCGGCCTCGACGGGAATGCCGGAAAGCCCGTGCCGCGCTGCAAACTCGCCCGCGTTCATCACGCCATTGCCTGCCAGCGTATGATCATCGGGCCGCGACATGACAATCGCGCCCCGGCTCGCCGCATAGGTCATCGCGCGTTTCATCACCTGCGCGCTCGCCACCGGCCAGTCGCCATTCGTGAATAGCACCGCGCCCGCTTCTGCCATCAGTCCGATCTCGGACATCGCCTCGCCGGCCAGGCCCACCGTCAGCCCGCCCGCCGGATACACCCGCGCCCGCGCGGTCTCGCGCCCGCGTTCGGCAATGAACTGCACCAGCGCCACATCATCAATCACCGGCCGCGTATCCGGCATCACCACAAGGCTCGTAATCCCGCCGGAGAGCGCCGCGCGCGACGCCGTCGCCAGCGTTTCCTTGTGCTCTTCGCCCGGCTCGCCCGTCTTGGCACGCAGGTCGATCAGCCCCGGTGCAAGGCACAGCCCGCCGGCGTCAATCGTCTCGGCCGCATCCTTGAACGAGACACCCGTCCCGGTACGGAATTCCTTGATCACGCCCTTGTCGATGAACACGCCGCCGATCGCGTCCGTGCCCGTCACGGGATCCAGCAGGCGCGCGTTGACAATCTGGAGGCTCATGCCCGGCCTCCGGCCAGGAGGTGCAGCACCGCTTCGCGCACCGCCACGCCCATCTCCACCTGCTGCGTGATCACGGAGCGCGTTCCATCCGCAATCGAGCTCTCGATCTCCACGCCCCGGTTCATCGGCCCGGGATGCATCACGATCGCATCGTCCTTCGCCAGCGCCAGCCGGTCCGCCGTCAGGCCGAAATAGCGGAAATATTCCCGCTGGCTCGGCAGGAAGCTGCCATTCATCCGTTCCAGCTGCAGGCGCAGCATCATCACCACGTCCGCGCCCGGCAGCACGCGGTCAAAATCCGTGCCGGCACTTTCCGCGCCCCATGTGTCCGTACCCGGAGGGATCAGCGTGCGCGGCCCGCACAGGTGCACGCGCGCGCCCATCAGGTGCAGCGCCATCGTCGTAGAGCGCGCCACGCGGCTATGCGCAATGTCGCCGCAGATCACGACCTTCAGGCCTTCGATCCGCCCCTTCGTGCGCCGGATGGTCAGCAGGTCCAGCAGCGCCTGCGTCGGGTGCTCATGGGTGCCATCGCCCGCATTCAGCACCGCGCAGTCCACCTTGCGCGAGAGCAGCTTCGCCCCGCCCGACGCCGAATGCCGGATCACCAGCGCGTCGGGCTTCATCGCGTTCAGCGTCATCGCCGTGTCGATCAGCGTCTCGCCTTTCTTCACGCTCGAATTGCCGACCGGCATCGAGATCACATCCGCCCCCAGCCGCCGCGCCGCAATTTCAAAGCTGGACAGCGTCCGCGTGGAGTTCTCGAAGAACAGGTTCACGACCGTCTTGCCGGTCAGGATCGGCGCCGGTCTCCGGTTCGCGCGCGTGGCCTCGGCATAAGTGTCCGCCAGGTCCAATATGTGAGCAATATCAAGGGGGTGAAGGCCTTCGATTCCCAGCAGATGGTCATGCCGGAAGGTGTAGTCTGCGTGCGCCGCTGCCATGAAGGCCCCTTCGATTTGCGGCGGTTTAGGCGCGATTCCGGTGAGGGGCAAGCCTTCAGGCTGCCCCCAGCCACAGGATCACAACCCAGGTCAGCGGCAGGGTCAGCGCCGCCAGCAGCGTCTGCGCTGCAATGAAATTCGCCGCCAGCGTGGTATCCCCGCCCAGCTCCCGCGCCAGCACGTACGAGTTCGGCGCCGTCGGCGTCGCCGCGCAGATCAGCGCAATCGCCAGCGGCAACCCGCTGAGCCCGATCGCGAGCCCCACCGCCAGCGTCAGCGCCGGCAGGCCGATGAGCCGCACCAGCGACCAGGTGAACGTCTTCAGCCCCGCCAGTTTCAGCGCGCCAAGGTCCACGCCCGCGCCCGCGCTGAGCAGGCCCAGCGCAATCGCCGCATTCGCCAGCATCTTCAGCGTCTCGTCCGCAATCACCGGCAGGCGCACATGGAAACTCGCGAGGCCGATCCCGATGAGGCACGCATAGATCAGCGGATTGCGCGTCAACGCCAGCAGCGGCCGCGGCTTCGTGCCCGGTGGCCGCTCGGCATGGCTGACCAGTGCGTACACGGAGATCACGTTCGCGAGCGGAATCATCGCCGCCGCCGCAAGGCTGACCAGCGCCAGCCCCTCATCGCCAAACAGCAGCCCGCCGAGCGACAGCCCGATGATCGTGTTCCAGCGCACATTGGACTGGATGATCGTGCCCACCGACGGCCGGCTCATCCCCGGCCAGAAGCTCGCCGCCAGCCCGAACGCGCCGAGCAACACCTGCGCCGCCATCAGCGCGCCCAGCATCAGCCACGGCGCGCCATCAAACTCCGCATTCGCCAGCGCCCGGATGATCAGGGCAGGGAGCAATATCAGGAACGACAACCGGTCCAGCGCCCGGAACGCCTCGGCCGCCACCAGCCCCCGCCGCGCCAGGAACTGCCCCAGCCCGACAACCAGGATCACCGGCAGCAACGCCGTAAGAAACGCGCTCAACGCCCGGCCTCCAGACGCTCCAGTGCAGACCGCAGGATCATCGCCGCTGCCATCGCATCAATCCGGTCGGACCGGCGCTGCTCGGTTAATGATAGGTCGCGCACGATCTCGTCCGCCGCCACGGTCGAATACCGCTCGTCCTGGAACGCCACCGGCAGATCGCGCACCTTCAGCAGGTTCGACACCAGCGTTCGCACGGACTGCACCCGCGGCCCCTGTCCGCCGTCCACATTCAGCGGCAACCCCACCACGAGGCCGGCACCCTTGCGCTCGTCATACACCTCGAAAAGCCGCGCCAACGCCGGCGCCAGCTTCAGCTTCGGGATCGTCTCCACCGGGCTGCACAGGATCCGGCTGAGGTCGGTCGCCGCCACGCCAAGCGTCTTCGTGCCGGGATCGAGGCCGATCAGCGCGCCTTTCGCAGGCAGGTCGAACAGGTCAACAACAGGCATCCGGGGGCACATACGACCTTGAAGCCGCTTTGCCTATCGCGTAATCCGGCGACTGCTCAAGGAGTGCCCCATGACCGTCACCCGCGACGACGTCCGCAAAGTTGCCCGCCTGTCCCGCATCGCGGTGCCGGAAGAGCGTCTCGACGAACTCGCCGGCGAACTGAACGGCATCCTCGGCTGGATCGACCAGCTGAACGAAGTCGATGTCGACGGCGTCGAGCCGCTGACCTCCGTGGTCGAGACGAAACTCCCGATGCGCGAC